>JAKMFG010000317.1 GCA_022425565.1 Alphaproteobacteria bacterium | reverse complement strand
GGCATGAGGCGCGTTCGTGTCATCGGTGGCGGCAGCTGGGGAAGCGCGCTTGCAGCGGCGCTGCGTGACGCCGGCAATGATGTCGCCCTGCTGGTCCGGAACGAGGCGACCGTCGACATGCTTGCCAAGGGGCGGTGCCGTCAACTTGCCGACCTGCCGTCCGTTGCGCCAATTGCCGCCAGCACTGATCCCGCCATTCTGGATGAGGCCGACCTTGTCCTGCTGGTGGTTCCGGTTGGCGCCACCGCCGCGACGATCGAGATGGCCAACCGCCGGACCAGAACGGGGGTGCCGCTGGTTCTCTGCGCCAAGGGCATGGCGATGACATCCGATGGGGCACGGCTGATGCCGGAACTTGCCGCCTTGATGGCGCCTGGCAGGCCGTCTGTCTTGCTGTCGGGCCCTAGTTTTGCCGATGAGGTTATGCGCGGCCTTCCCGCTGCAGTGGTGGCCGCGGGAACAGATAGCGCAGCTGTCGAAATAGTTCAGCAGTCATTCCTGGCCAGCCAGCTGCGCGTCTATGCCAGCAACGACCCGCTGGGCGTGGCGATTGGCGGCACCATGAAAAATGTTGTCGCGATTGCCGCTGGTTGTGCCATAGGCCTTGGCCTTGGTGACAATGCCCGCGCGGCGATCATCACCCGCGGGCTTGCCGAAATGGCGCGGCTCGCCGCCGCCGAAGGCGCAGATGCCGAAACCATCTACGGGCTGTCCGGGGCGGGGGACCTTGCGCTGTCCTGTGCCGGGCCACATTCACGCAATATGGCTTACGGGCTGGCGCTGGGTCAGGGCAAGAAACCCGATGTGCGACTTGCTGAAGGCCGGAACACGGTGGCGGCACTTGCTGCGCGGGGTCGCGAGACTGGCGTGGAGCTTCCCATTACCAATGGTGTCGACCAGGTCGTGAATGACGGGGCGCCACTTGGCGATGTGGTTGCGTCATTGCTCGCGCGGCCGGCCGGGTCAGAATAGGCAGGGCAAGATGAATTACTGGCTGATGAAATCCGAACCCTCGACATGGTCATGGAACGACCAGCTTGCCAAAGGCGAGGCAGGCGAAGGCTGGGACGGGGTTCGCAACCACCAGGCGTCGAACAACATGAAATCGATGGAAATCGGTGATCTCGCCTTCTTTTATCATTCGGTCAACGAGAAGCAGATTGTCGGCATCGTCGAGGTTTGCGAGACCTATCATCCTGACCCGACAGACGCCAGCGGACGCTTTGGCATGGTCACCGTGAAAGCGGTCAAACCGATGGTGCGGCCGGTGACGCTGGCCGAGATCAAGGCTGACGAACGGCTTGCCGAAATGGCGCTGGTGCGACAGGCGCGCCTGTCGGTCACCCCGGTCAGCACGGCGCAATGGGCCATTGTGATGGAACTTGGCCAGACGAGCCTATAGCCCGGCCCGAGGCAGCGGCTATTCCTGCGAAGACGCTTTGGCCCTGCCACTGTCGAGGCGGATGAAATAGAGGTTTCGCAGATAGATAAACAGGCCAAGACCCTGACCGCAGATAATGACCGGATCCTGCCGCCAGATGGCATAGAGCAGGAGCACGCCGCCACCGCCGATGGAAAAATACCAGAAGGCCACCGGAATAACGGATTTTGCCTGCTTCTCGGATGACAGCCACTGGATAATGAAGCGCATCGCGAACAGGCCCTGACCGGCAAAACCAACCACGATCATGATCTTTTCAGGGTTTGTCACAAGGCTGTCGGGAAGGAAGGGCAGCATAGTGACAAGCAGCGTGGCAAAGGCGCGCGCGCCGGCCTCGATCTGGGCTGAAAGTAACGCAATCATGACGAAGTTCCGTCCGTATTTGCCGTAGGCGCGAGTTCGGTCACCCGCCCCTGGCGCGGGGCCCGGCGAAGCAGCCAGATCACCCCAAAGATATCACTGATACCGACAAGCAGCCGGTCGAGAATGCGGTATTTCGACGTGCCGCGAACACGTGGCCTGTGCGCCACATCCACCCCGATCACCAGCCCGCCATGCCGCCTGACAAGGCTCGGCATGAACCGGTGCATGTGGTTGAAGAAGGGAAGCTGCAGGAACAGGGACCTGTGGAGCACCTTGATGCCGCAGCCGCTGTCGGGGTGCGTATCCGCAAGAAGCGTGCGCCGGATCCATCGCGCCGCGCGCGACGCCAGAAGCCGGGCCTGATTGTCCTGGCGCTTGGCCCTGATACCGGCTGCCATGCCGACCGCCTCGCCACCGGAGGGACATTGCGCGACAAGCGCCGCCTCGAGCGCCGGAAAGTCAGCCGGCACATTCTGGCCGTCGCCATCCAGCACGCCAATCAGCCTGCCGCGCGACGCCAGCAGCGCCGACCGTATGGCGGCGCTCTGTCCGGCCCGGGCCTCGTGGCGAAGTATCCGCAATTGCGGAACCCGGGCAGCTGTCTGGGCAAGCTCTGCCGGGCTGTCGTCATTGCTGGCGTCGTCGACATAGATGATCTCGAAAGATCGCCCTGCCAGCGCAGCGCAGATTTCATCGACAAGCGGCGCGATATTACCGGATTCATTCATCACCGGAACGAGAACCGAGATCTCGATCTCGGACGCCGGTCTGGTCTTTGCCGATTTAGCGGTCATGAAGAAAAACTCGAAAGAGTATTGGCACTTGCGTCTCTTTACCCATTGATACCGTTTCGGTCAAATCCGTCGGCACGGTAAAGGAATATTAGCACATTCTTTCCCTTTGACATGTTGAACCCCTCAAGCTGCCGCGGGGCAGCAACAGACAGACCCACGCGGGCCGCCATCTCAAGGAATGCCTGCTGCTGGTCACGCTCGACAATAGCAAGGCCGTCAGGCGCCTCGGCAAGGAACAGCGCCGCCTCGCCACCATCTACCAGAAGCAGGTCCCGGCCAAATTCGAACACCAGAGAGGGCTCGTGTATGCCGGCGGCGGCCATCGCCGCAGGTCGCGGTCCGGCAAGGGCGATTTCGGCTTCTATGGCACGCGCCAGATGAACCCGCGACAAGGAAGGGATCAGCCCGGTGACGACAATCATGTTGAACAGGATGCCTGCCGCCAGCATGCGCGACAGCGGCGTGATGCCGCCATGACGATGCCACATCAGCGCCTGCCATCCGGCAATCCCGGCCATCAGTGCGGCCAGCAGCGCCAAGGCAAAGGCCCGGCCACCCGTCACCCCGCCATAGGTCAGCGCCGCCCAGATCACCGCTGCTGCCATCAGCGGACCGCAGGCCATGGCGAACCCCTCGGTTCCCAGTGCCAGCCAGCGGCGCGCCACAGGCCGCAAGCCACCCTTGGCAAGCCCGGCAAGCGGCGCATCGACAGCGCAGACCAGCAGCACCACAAGGGCCGGCACCACCGGCATCGGGTAATGCGGCAGCTTTGTCGGCACAAATTCAATCAACAGCCAGAACGGAACCACCCAGGCCAGCAGGAAGCGGCTCTCGACATGCTTGAGAAGCAGCGGCATCTGCGTTGCTGCGCGCGGAATCAGCAGGCTCAACGGCCACAGCAGGACTCCAGCCAGAAGGATATAGGTGCCGACAGGTGCGCCATGCGACTCCTGTCCGGACTGGACCTTGGCGACGAAATCGCCGCGGAAGGCAATGTCGAGAAAGGCGCCGTCAGTGGCCAGCGTGACAAGAATGGCCCAGGGAAGCGTCACCCCGGCAAGAATCAGAAACCCCCGCCCGGCCCGCAGCATGCGCAACCATTTGGCATTGCGGTGCCAGATCGAAAGGGCTGCCACCGTGGTGAGCGCCAGAAGCGGCGCCACCGGACCCTTGACCAGGATCGCCGCCGCCATCGGCAGCCATACCCACAGATAGGAATTATAGGAGAGCCGCCTGCCATGCTGCCAGGCCTGGTAGATCCGCATCAGTCCCCATTGCTGCATCAGGCAGAGCAGCATCAGTACCGAATCCGTCTTGGCCAGATGCGCCTCGGCAAACACCAGCAGCGATCCGCCGCAGGCTGCTGCGGCAAGCAGCGCCCGTGGCCGCTTGTAGAGCGTTCGCCCCACGCGATAGGTGCCAATAACAGTAAGCAGCATCGCCAGCAGGCTTGGCAGCCGGTAGGAAGCGATGTCATCGGTGCCGAATACCACCGCTGAAGCCGATTGCAGCCAGTATATTCCTGCCGGTTTCTTGGCGCGCAACTCGTCCTGGAACCTGATCGTGACAAGGTCGCCACTCTCGACCATCTGTCGACTGGCCTGAGCGAAGCGCGACTCGTCGCGATCCATCGGCGGAACGGTCTGGTGACCGGTCAGGACGGCCAGGGCAAGAAATGCCAGGACCATCAGCAGCGCTTGCTTTTTGAATGGCACGGTCACGCACGATCCTCTGGGTGGCAGGCCCGCCGAACGCCAGACTGGCTGCCGGCCGACCGCTCGTCGGTTAAAGCATTTTTTGTCGCTGTTTTCTATAGGCATCGGAGGCGTCGTCACCTAGCCTGAAACAAGTCTCACCACCCCGCTTTTCTGGGATTCCATATCAGATGACAGCCACCGCCGACGCACGCCCGGGCCATTCATGGCAACAGCAGGCAAGCTGGCGTCATATCTGGGCGATCTCCTGGCCAGTGTTGCTTGCCAACATCACCTTTCCGCTGGTCGGCGCCGCCGATACCGCAATGATGGGACGCCTGGAAGATGCAAGTTTCGTTGGCGGCGTCGCACTCGGAAGCCTTGTTTTCAACTTCATCTATTTCGGGCTCGGCTTCCTGCGGATGGGTACCACCGGCCTTGTGGCGCAGGCGCATGGGCGGGGTGATACGCCAGCCATCGAACATCATATGGTTCGCGGCCTTGTGCTGGCGATTTGCCTTGGCAGCGGCTTTGTTCTGGCGACACCGCTGGTGCTGGCACTCACCGGAATGTTGCTGGCAGCCAGCCCGGCGGTCGAGGCGCTGATGCAGCAATATGTCGGGATCAGATTGCTGGCCGTGCCGGCGGCCTTCGCCAACATGGTGCTTCTTGGCTGCCTGTTCGGCCGCCAGCATATGCGGCTTGTTCTGGTTCAGATCATCTTCATCAACGTCACGAACCTGGCCCTGAACATCCTGTTCGTGGTTGGACTGGGCATGGCGATCGAGGGTGTGGCGCTGGCCTCTGTGGTGGCGCAATGGACCGGTCTTGTCCTGACGCTGGTGCTGATCCGCTGGCAATGGCGTGATCTTCTCGCAGGCATTGCGGGCCGCGTGTTCCGGTTCAGACCCGCATGGTTCGATCCCGCAGCCTTCCGTCGGTTTTTCGTCATCGGCGGCGACATCATGATTCGCACGGTGCTGATCCTTCTCAGCGAGGCGGTGCTGCTGAACAACGCTGCGACGATCGGCGATCTGTCGCTGGCTGCGGCACAGCTGGTGCTGGTGATGTTCAGTCTGATCAGCTTCGGGCTCGACGGCTACGCGCATGCCGCCGAGGCGCTTGTCGGCGAGGCGATCGGCAGGCGCAACCTGAAGATGCTGGATCAGGTGGTCCGGCGCACCAACATCCTTGCCGGTATATCAGCGCTGGTGATCAGCATCCTCGCATGGGCAGGCGGGCCCCTGATCATCGCCACACTGACATCGCAGGCCGACCTCGCTGCCATGACACTGGCACACTGGCACTGGGTAGCGCTGCTGGCGCCGGCGGCCTTCATGGCTTTCCAGATGGATGGCATTTTCATCGGCGCCACGCGCAGCCGCGAGATGCGGAACGCGATGATTCTGGCCTTTGCCGGGTTTCTGCTGGTGGTTCTTATGGCCGGAGGCTACGGGCTGAATGGCCTTCTTGCGGCCTTTACGATATATCTCGGGCTTCGCGGCATCACGCTGATGGTGCGGATGCGGTATGTTCGTGCCATGGCGATGCCCGATGACAACACAGCAAGGAATGATACGACATGACATCCTTCCCCCTTACCGATGCGCAAACACTTGGCCTTGTCGCACATGACGAGGCCGCGCGGCCTCTTCGAGTGATGACGGTCGACGGGTTCGACAGATGGATCAAGGATGCCGAAAATGCCATGCGCAACTGGGTCGCGGCGAGTGGCTTTGTCGCCAAGGCCGGAAAGACGCTGCTGCTTCCCCCGGCCGATGGCGGTGATGGCGGTGATGGCGGCGCGATTGCCATCATGGATGCCGAAATGCCGCTCTGGGACGCGGCCCGTGCGGCGTCATCTCTTCCGGCAGCCAGCTGGCAGATCGGGGATGTGAATGTCGACGGGATTGACCTTGGCATGGTCTGTCTTGGCTGGGCACTGTCACAATACAGCTTCGATGCCTATCGCCCCGACAAGGCCCAAGAGACACGGAGCCTTGTCTTTCCGGCATCGCTGACGCAGGCGGAGCGCAGCCGGATCACCGGTCTTGCCACCGGCACCGCCCTGTGCCGCGATCTGATCAACGCACCGGCCAACCACATGACCCCGGCCGGCATCGAGGCGGCAGCCCGCGACCTTGCCGAACGGTTCGGCGCCGGCATCGAGGTGACCAGCGGCGAGACGCTGGAAAAGGACTTTCCGGCGATCAATACCGTCGGCCGCGCCGCCGAGGTCGGGCCACGGCTGATCGACATGCGCTGGGGCGATAGTGGCCCGTCGATCACCCTGATCGGCAAGGGCATCAGCTTTGATTCGGGCGGACTGGATCTGAAGCCGTCAAAGGCAATGGAAATCATGAAAAAGGACATGGGCGGGGCGGCCACCGTACTTGGCCTGGCCGCGGCGCTGATGACAGCTGACATGCCGGTCCGCCTGCGGGTTCTGGTGCCAACGGCAGAAAACGCGGTTTCGGCGAAATCGATGCGGCCGCTCGACGTCATCGATACCCGTGCCGGCATTCCGGTCGAAGTCGGCAACACCGATGCCGAGGGCAGGCTGGTGCTTGCCGACGCCATCACCCTCGCCTGCGAGGAGAAACCGGATTTCATGATCGATTTCGCGACCCTGACGGGTGCCGCGCGGGTCGCGCTCGGCACCGAGCTTCCAGCGCTTTTCGCGAATGACGACGACACCGCAGGAGACATCATCAGAGCGTCGAATGACGCGGCGGACCCGCTGTGGCGGCTGCCATTGTTCGATGCCTACGAACGCCATCTCGACGGTGGCCATGCCGCCATGTCGAGCACCGGCGCATCGGGATATGGCGGGGCGATCACCGCCGCGCTGTTCCTGCGACGCTTTGCCGGAAAGCAGACCAACTGGGCCCATATCGATGTAATGGCCTGGAACCTTGGCAGCCGTCCGGGACGCCCGAAAGGCGGCGAGGCGATGGGGCTTCGCGCATTGTTCACCTACATTGAAAGGCTGGCCGGCCGCTAAGCAACGGTGGTTGGCGTGTCAGTAGCCGCGTGACCAGTCGACCCGGTTCGCAGGCTCGCTGCCATTCATCATCGCGGTGATGGCAGCAGCCACCTGTTCGGCCGCCGAGGTGGCATTGGTCTGTGCCGCCACATGCGGCCAGACCCGTATCTTGGGATGTGCCCAGAAGGGATGATCCTGCGGCAGAGGCTCTACCGCGAACACATCAAGCGCCGCGCCGCCAAGCTTGCCAGATGCCAGCGCCGCCAGCAGATCCTCATCATCCACCTGCGGACCACGCCCGCCATTGATGATGTAGGCCCCATCGGCAAGCATGCCAAAGAAACCCTCATTCATGATCCCGGTGGTCTGTGATGTCAGCGGCAGGACCGAGACGACAATGTCGAGATTGTCGGCAAATGCGGCGAGCTGGTCGCTGCCGGCGAAGGTCGCTACCCCCTCGATCGTGCGCGGCGTGCGGGCATAGCCACGCACCTCGAAGCCGAGCGCGGCAAACCGCCGGGCGATGACATTGCCGATGGCACCAATTCCCAGAATGCCGATCTTCGCGCCGGTGGCAGGCCGCTGCGGGATGTGCTGCCAGACACGGCGCTGCTGCTGGTCGCGATAGGCCGCGCCGTCACGCCAGAAATCCAGTGCGTTCAGGATGGCCCAGTGGCTCAGCGCATTTGCCATGTCGGGATCGATCAGCCGTACCAGCGGGATATCGCGCGGCACCGTGTCGTCGCGCATCATATGGTCGACACCCTGCCCCTGCATGATGATGCCACGCAGATTCGCACAGCGGGTCAAGGCGTCGCGCGGCGGTGCCCAGACAAGCGCGACATCGCATGAAGCGCCGGCATTGCTCATCAGCTCTACAATTTCGAAAGGCGGCAGCCGTCCAGCAAGAGACTCCTCCCACTGGGCGATATCGCTGGCTGTGCCATAAAATCCGATTCTGATCACGGTTCCGCCTCCTCTGGCTCAGCTCGTCCCGCCAACCACCGCAAGCGCCGCCGCATGAAGCGCGGGCGTCGAGGCGGCCAGCAGGCTGTCGGTCCCCTGCATTGTGACGGCAGCGCCTGTCTTGTCGGTAACAATGCCGCCAGCCGCCCGAATCACCTCGACAACACCCATGATGTCATGTGTGGCCAGCCCGTCCTCGAGAACAATATCGACATGACCGGCAGCCAGGAGTGCGTAATTGTGGCAATCACCGCCATAGGTGCTTGTGGCAGATGCCATGCTCAGCCTGTTGAAGGCATCGAGGCTGTCAGATTTCAGCGCTTCCGGCGAGGTCGTGGCGATTCGGGCACGCGACAGCTCGGTCACCCTGCTTGTGCGGATTGGCGCATGATTCATTGTCGCCACGCCGCCGACCGCGACATAGCATTCATCCAGCATCGGCATATCGATGAAGCCGGCAAGCGGCACGCCGTCACGGACCAGCCCGATCAACGTGCCGAAAACCGGACGTCCGCAGATAAAGGCACGCGTGCCATCAATCGGGTCGATCACCCAGCCATAGCCGCTGGTGCCGCGCTGGTCGGCATGCTCCTCGCCAAGAATGTCGTCATCGGGAAACTGCGCGGCCAGCGCCTCGCGAAGTGCCAGCTCGACGGATTTGTCAGCCATCGTCACGGGCGAATCATCTGCCTTCCATTCAACATCATGACCACTGCGGAACCATTCATGGATGATTGGCCGGCTGACAGCGGGAAGCCCGTAAAGAAAATCAGCCAGCGCGACATTGTCGAGCTGGCTGTGAACGCGGTTTTGATCGTGACCCGGCACCAGGATCAGCCGCCGCTCTCGGCGGCGATTTCGGCATCCGTGGGAAGCGTCGCCGGCGCATCGGCCTGCTGACGCAAATAGGCGATCATGTTCGCCCGGTCAGACGGCTTTTTCAGGCCGGCGAAATTCATCTTCGTTCCCGAGATGTAGGCCTTGGGCTTGTACAGGAATGCATTGAGCGCCGCATAATCCCACTGTCCGCCAAAATCAGTCAGCGCTCCAGAATAGGAGAAACCATCGACAGCGCCCTTGTTGGCATTGACGATGTTCCACAGCGCCGGGCCAACCTTGTTGGCGCCGCCCTGGTCAAACACGTGGCAAGCGGTACATTTCTTCGCCAGTTTCTCGCCGGCAATCGCATCTGCACTGGCCAGAAGCGCGAAGATCGGCTCCGGGCCGGTCGCCTTGGGTGCCTCGGCAACAGCAGTGCCGCCCTCGGGAACCTCAATGACATAAGCGTTCTGGGTCAGTTCGCTATGCGGCACCAGAACATCGGCAAGTTTGATACCTGCCATTAGCATCAGGCCGGCGACAAGAATGCCGGCAAACAGCTTATTCAGACCAAGTTCGTCCATGCTTGTTTCTCCCGACCGGGAGCTCCCCCTCACACAGTTCGGCTGGTGGCCGGGCGAGCGCCCTGCCGATGCGCATTTCTTAGCGAAATTGATCGCTATCCTCAAGTGCTCCATCAGCCTATTTGCGGCTTTTGCCTAGGCAAATGACCGATTATGTGATGAATTGCCGCATCATGAGCACAAAAGCCTCGCCCGTTATCATCATTCCGGCCCGCATGGCCGCGAACCGCCTTCCCGGAAAACCGCTTGCCGATATCGCCGGCAAGCCGATGATCTGCCATGTATGGGAACGCGCCATGGCGGCTGCCATCGCGCCTGTCTGGGTGGCCACGGACGATGCAGAGATCGCCGCAGTGGTCCGCAATGCGGGCGGCGAAGCGGTACTCACCCGCGCTGATCATCCCTCCGGTTCGGACAGAACCTTTGAAGCCGTCACGCTGATCGATCCGGACAGCCGGTTCGATCTTGTACTGAACCTTCAGGGCGATCTTCCGGAAATGGACGAGACAATCCCCTCGACGCTGTTGCGTGTAGCGACCGCCAGCGGCGCAGACCTGACAACGCTGGTGACGCTGGCAAACGAAGAAGAAGCCGCCCGCGACCAGGTGGTAAAGGCCGTTGTCAGCTGGAACAAGGCCGGCGATGTAGGGCGCGCGCTTTATTTCAGCAGGTCCCCGGTTCCATATGGCAATGCACCAAAATGGCATCATATCGGCGTTTACGGATGGCGGCGCGAGGCGCTTGCAAAGTTTGTGGCAATGCCGCCCTCGCCGCTGGAACAATCCGAAAGACTGGAACAGCTGCGCGCCCTTGAAGCCGGTATGCACATCGCTGTCGCCACCATCGACGAGGCCCCTGCCGGTGTCGACACACCCGAAGACCTTGAGGCCACGCGTGCAAGACTGCTTGCCCAAACGAACGGATGAGCCGCCAAGATTGACAGCCGCATGGCGCGACCCGATACTCGCGCGCCAATCATCTGGTTCCGCCGTCACGGTGAACCACAACTGTGACGGACCTGCGTAATATGACCGACAGCAGCAACATTATTGCCTTTCAGGGGGTGCTCGGCGCCTATTCGCATATGGCCTGCCAGGCCGTTAAGCCGGAGATGGAGGTCATGCCCTGCCGGTCGTTTGAGGACATGATCCTCGCCGTTCAGGAAGGTCGTGCCGAGCTGGCGATGGTGCCGGTCGAGAATTCGATTGCTGGCCGCGTCGCCGACATCCACCATCTTCTTCCGGGATCGGGTCTGTTTATCAATGGCGAGCATTTTCAGCGGGTGAACCACCAGCTGCTGGCGCCGCGCGGCGCCACACTTGAAGATCTTGTCGAGGTTCACAGCCATGCCCAGGGTCTGGCGCAATGCCGCGAGCGGCTGCGCTCGCTTGGCCTGCAGCCTGTGATCCACCCCGACACTGCCGGTGCGGCCAAGGACATAGCCGCGCGCGGCGACAAGAGTGTTGGTGCCATCGCCTCGGCACTGGCAGGCGAGATCTATGACCTTGATGTACTGGTCCCATCGGCAGAAGACGCCGAACACAACACGACGCGGTTCCTCGTCATGTCGCGCACCGATATTACCCCGCCAGTGAATGGCGAGCCGATGGTCACCACCATGGTCTTCACCGTACGCAGCGTGCCGGCAGCCCTTTACAAGTCGCTCGGCGGATTTGCCACAAACGGCATCAACCTGACCAAGCTGGAAAGCTATATCCGCCCGGGCTCGCACCATAACGCGCAGTTCTATGTGGATGTCGAAGGCCATATCGATTCGCCCGACATGCAGCTGGCGATGGATGAATTGCGCTTCTATTGTCAGAATGGCGAGGTGACAATTCTGGGCACCTACCCGGCAAGCCCGCTTCGCAGCCGCGACTGACCCTGCCTCTGGGCAGGGTGTTCCTGCCTGTTCACAAATGGCTTGTTCGGCCCTGCTCTTTGCTCCATATAGGGGGCAGGGAGGCTGGGCGGACGTGCTGTCGGTCTAACCGGTCAGATCCGAGAGGAAGCAGCCAGGGTCGGCTTTGCGCGGGTCGTTCAGTCTTCCGCTTTCATCCCCGCACAATCTGCTCCGGGCACCGCCCGAAACCACCAGTTACCAGTGGCAAATCGGCGTCCTGTGCGCTAGGTTTCAGTCATCATGAGCGAGCAAAATCCAAACGGCTATCGGGTGCTGGCACGCAAGTACCGGCCAGACCGGTTTTCCGAGCTGATCGGCCAGGAAGCGCTGGTCCGGACACTAGGCAATGCCCTTTCGCTCGGTCGCCTCGCCCACGCCTTTGTCCTGACTGGTGTCCGCGGGGTGGGCAAGACCTCGACAGCGCGCCTGCTGGCGCGCGGCCTGAACTGTATTGGCGAGGATGGAAACGGTGAAGCCACGCTGGAGCCGTGTGGAACCTGCGAGCCTTGCAAGGCCATCGGTGCCGGGCGGCATGTGGATGTTCTGGAAATTGACGCGGCAAGCCACACCGGCGTAGACGACGCGCGCGAGATCATCGAAGGGGTCGGGTACCGCCCGGTCTCGGCCCGCTTCAAGATCTATATCATCGACGAGGTCCACATGATGTCGAAGAGCGCCTTCAACGCGCTGCTGAAGACACTTGAGGAGCCGCCCGACAATGTGAAGTTCATCTTCGCCACCACCGAGATTCGCAAGGTTCCGGTCACCATCCTGTCGCGATGCCAGAGATTTGATCTGCGGCGGGTGCCGGCTGACGAGCTTGCCGGCCATCTGACGAGAATCTGCGAGCGTGAGAACATCAACGCCGAGGCCGAGGCGATCACTGCCATCGCCCGTGCGGCCGAAGGTTCGGTCCGTGATGCGCTGTCGCTTCTCGATCAGGCAGCAGCAATGACAGCTGACAAGCTCAGCCCGGACAGCATCGCCGACATGCTCGGCCGTCCGGGACGGCAGGATTCCATCGCAATCCTCGGTGCCGGGCTGAAAGGTGATGCAGCCGGGGCTCTGGCCACGCTGGCATCCGCCATGGCAAACGGTGCCGAGCCGGAAATGGTGATTGCCGATCTTCTGGACCTTGTTCACCGTGCCAGCCTGAAGGCGGCTGGGGGCAGCCTTGAGTCACTTCTCGAGGTTGAGAAGGGACCGGTTGCCGAGCTTGCCGAGCTTGGGATCGCGCGCCTTGGACGGGCGTGGCAGATGCTGCTTAAAGGGCATGGCGAGGTCACATCAGCGCCGCAGCCGGGGGCGGCAGCGGAAATGCTGGTGATCCGGCTGGCGCATCTTGCCAATATGCCGACACCGGGTGAAATCGTTCGCAGGCTCGCGGATTCCGAACCGGCCGCACCACAGCAGCCGGCGCCGGCCACAAAAGATGTTTCACCGGATGTTTCACCAGATGTTTCACCGGATGTTTCACCGGCCGACCCACCGCCGGCGATGATGGCGGCCGGACGGGGCGAGCCGTCTGCACCCATCCCGCCGCAGCCGCAGACAGCGCCGCCGGTTGCAGCGCCCGATGACGTACCGGAAGCCCGCAGAGCGGCGCAGCCGACGACGCTTCTCGACATCAGCGAGCTAGCCGATGCGCATGACGAGCCATTGCTCGCAGCTCTGATCCGCACCCATGTGCGCCTTGTGCGGATGCAGTCGGGGCTGCTCGAGATCAGCCTGACCGACGGCGCCCCGGAGACCCTGCCGGGCGACATGGCGCGCCAGCTTACCCGCTGGACCGAAACCCGCTGGATGGTCAGTCTTTCGGACGGCGCAGGCAGCCGGACAATCAGCGAAGAACGCCAGGCGGTGCGGCAGAAGCAGCGCGACGAGCTGGCGGAGACGCCCGTTATCAAATCGATTTTCGAGACCTTCCCGGGGGCCGAAATCGAATCTGTCAGACCCGCCGGGCAGCAAGACGAGGAACCGTCAAGATGATGCGCAACATGGCCGGCATGATGAAAAAGGTTCAGGAAATGCAGTCGCGCATGGAAGCGCTGCAACAGGAAATGGCCGACACCGAATTTTCTGCTGCTGTTGGCGGCGGCGCGGTGCAGGTCACCGTAACCGGCAAGGGCGAGATGCGCGGTGTGAAAATTGATCCGTCCGCTGTCGACGCCGATGATATCGGCATGCTCGAGGATATGATCTGCCTTGCCGCCAACAATGCCCGTGCCGAAGCCGATGCCGTGATGGCCGCAAAAATGAAAGACATCACCGGCGGACTGCCGCTGCCACCCGGCATGTCGCTGCCCTTCTGAGCCGGGTTCCATGGACGCGCAGCTTGATACCCTGATCCGCCGGCTGGCCCGGCTTCCCGGGCTTGGCCCGCGATCGGCTCGCCGCGCCGTTCTGCATCTGCTGCAGAATCGCGAGACGCTGATGCTGCCGCTAGCCGACGATCTGGGCAAAGTGGCGCACGCGGTGCGCAACTGCGCCGATTGCGGCAATCTTGATACTGGTGACACCTGCCGCCTGTGCCGTGATCCACAGCGTGACAGGCAGGTGATCTGCGTCGTCGAGGATGTCGGCGATCTCTGGGCGATGGAGCGCGCGGCGGTGTTTCGTGGCCTCTATCACATTCTTGGCGGAACGCTGAGTGCAATCGACGGGCGCGGCCCGGCCGAATTGAATATCGAGCGCCTGATCAGCCGCGCCGGTGACGGGGTCAGCGAGGTGATCCTGGCGCTGCCGGCAACGGTCGAGGGCCAGACAACAACGCATTATCTTCATGAAAGGCTGTCATCGCTGCAGCTGGAGGTAACGCGGCTTGCGCATGGCGTGCCGGTTGGCGGCGAGCTCGATTTCCTTGATGACGGGACCTTGGCACAAGCGCTGAAGGCACGTTCGCGGATCGGCGGCAACTGACAGGTCAGTCCGGCTCGACGGGAAGCCCGGGACGCGACGCCTCTTCCTCTCCGACATCAATCTGGGTGATCCTGTTGCCGCGCGAGGTGATCTTGCGGGTCGATGTCTGGATATCGTCGATGTCCTTTTCCACCTGCCCGAAATGCGATGCCAGCTTGCGGACCCGTTCATCCAACCTGCCGACATCCTGCATCATCGTGTCCACCTCGGCCTGAATCTTGCCGGCCGCCTCATGCATGCGGGCATCGCGAAGAATGGCGCGCACCGTATGCAGCAACAGCATCAGATTGTCGGGCCCGGCCATATAGACACGCTTGCGCCGGCTTTCCTCGACCAGCTTTGGAAGCTGCAAATTGATCTCGGCATGGACTGCCTCGGACGGCAGGAACATGATGGCGCTGCCGGCCGTCTCGCCGGGGATGATATAGCGCTCGGCGATGTCGCCGATATGTTTCTTCACGTCACTTTCCATCGCCCGCCGCGCCGCCGTGCGCGCCGCCTCGTCGGCAGCCGCCGCCAGCGCGCGGTAGGATTCAAGCGGGAATTTCGAATCAATGCAGATTGATCCAGGCGGCGAGGGCATTTCAATAAAACAGTCCACACGCCGCCCGTTGCCAAGCGTGTGCTGGAAGGAATAGGCCGAATCAGGGAGGGCGTCGCGCACCAGGTTTTCCAGCTGCACTTCGCCGAATGAGCCGCGCGCCTGCTTGTTCGAAAGAATGTTCTGAAGGTCGGTAACCTGCCCTGACAGGGCCGAGATATGCTCGTTCGCCTTTTCGATCACCGCAAGCTTTTCCGCCATGCCGGTCAACGAGCGGTTGGTACGCTCGCCCTGGTCGCGGAGCGACTGCTCAAGACGGGTGCCGAGCCGCCCCTCGCTTTCCTGCATGGCCGAGGCCACAGTCTGCTGCAGCGCGCCTGACTGGGTCGCCAGCGTTGCCAGCTGGCCACGCAGCTCGGCAAGCGCCTCGGCATCACCAGTGCCACTCTTCGCCCGCATCTGGCGCATGATCAGGATGACGACCGCGGCAAGCAGAAGGAGCAGGAGAAGGGTATCGATGGCCATGGGTGCCCTCTGGGTCGGGGGGTGTCAGCGCCGAGTCTGACACGGCGGCGGCACGACTGCAACTTGACTGCTGGAGCGCCTTGACCTACTTCAAAAGTCTTAATCCCGAGACAGGCAGGCTTACACCCCATGGCGCTGATTCCCATCATCCTGATCCCCGACCCGGTGCTTCGCAAGGTCGCGGCACCGGTGACCGAGATCACCGATGGCACCCGCCAGCTTCTCGATGACATGGCCGAGACCATGTATGACGCCCCCGGAATTGGGCTCGCCGCACCGCAGGTCAATATCTCGGAACGGGTGATTGTGATGGATTGCGGTCGTGACGAGGCGCCGGACCTCTACAAGATGATCAATCCCGAGATCGTCGCAAGGTCCGACGACCGCTCGGTTCTGGAAGAAGGCTGCCTGTCGATCCCGCACCAGACTGCCGAGGTGGAACGTCCGGCTAGCGTCGATGTGCGCTATCTCGATACCGACGGCAGGGAGCAGATGCTGCAATGCGAGGGGCTGCTGGCGGCCTGTGTCCAGCACGAGATCGATCATCTGGACGGGGTGCTGTTTATCGATCATCTGTCGCGGCTGAAGCGTGACATGATCGTCCGCAAGGCGTTGAAAGAGCTTCGCCAGTCCGCAACGTCGCCAGGCCGTGGCTGACGCCATGGCGCGCCTGCGTATCGTATTTATGGGGAGCCCCGATTTCGCCATTCCGGCGCTGGACAGGCTCGCCGACTCGCACGACATTCTCGCCGTCTACACGCAGCCGCCGCGCCGGTCAGGCCGCGGCATGCGCGAAACACCGCAACCACTTGCCGCCCATGCCGCCGCGCGTGGCTTCGAGACCCGGCACCCGGTCAGCCTGAAGAACGACGCGGAGGCGGCAGCGCTCGCGGCGCTGGATGCCGACCTGTTTGTCGTCGTCGCCTATGGCCTGCTGCTTCCCGCCAATGTGCTGGCGATGCCACGCTATGGCTGTATCAACGGCCATGCTTCGCTGCTGCCACGCTGGCGCGGTGCCGCCCCCATCCAACGGGCGATCGAGGCCGGCGATGCCGAGACCGGCATCTGTGCCATGCTGATGGAAGAGGGGCTGGATACCGGTCCGGTGCTTGCCGGCCGCAGCTGTGCCATCGGCCCGCAGGACACTGCCGGAACGCTTCATGACAGACTGGCCGAGATCAATGCCGACCTTCTCGGCGACACCGTCGACGCCCTTCCCGGCATTCTGGACAATGCCGCCCCGCAGGACGACTCCAAAGCCATCTATGCCCGCAAGATCACCCCGGCAGAGGCCGAGATCGACTGGCAGCGGAGCGCCACTGAAATCGACCGGCAGATCCGTGCCTTTACCCCTGTTCCCGGGGCCTGGTTCAACGGGCCAAAGGGCCGGATCAGGATTCGCGGCGCGCGAACCGGCACCGATCCAGCTTCTCATGCGGCAGCCGGCACCTATCTGGGTCTTGATGCGGATGGCGGGATGCGCATCGCCACCGGAAATGGCGAGATCATCCTCGATCTGCTGCAGCCTGCCGGCGGGCGAGCCATGCCGGCGCATGACTTCCTGAACGGGACGCCAGTCCAATCGGGGCGGCTCATTACCACTGCGCCAGAGGACGGCGAATGACCCGCCGCATCTTCATCACCATCGAATATGACGGCACCCCCTTTGTCGGCTGGCAGCGCCAGGTCACCGGCCTGTCGGTCCAGCAGGTGCTGGAAGAGGCGGCGGCCGAGCTGACCTGCGGCGAAATTCTGGTGCAGGGCGCCGGGCGAACAGATTCTGGTGTCCATGCCACCGGCCAGGTAGCGCATCTGGACGTTCCCGACAAATTCGATGCCAACCGGGTGATGGAGGCGCTGAACGCGCTGACCGGCGATCATCCGGTGACCATCCTCGACGCGCGCGAGGTGGATGGCGAGGCGCATGCCCGCTTTTCCGCGACCGGGCGGCGGTATCTATACCGCCTGCTGCCGCGTCGCCAGCCGCCGGCGCTCGACCATGGTCGGGTCTGGCACCATCGCGGCACGCTGGATGCTGACGCCATGCAGCTGGCGGCGGCACATCTTGTCGGACGACATGATTTCACAAGCTTCCGTGCAAGCCAGTGCCAGGCAGACAGTCCGGTGCGCACGCTCGACGAATTGCGGATCGAATCGCAGGGCGAGGAAATCCATATCCATGCCGCGGCACGGTCCTTCCTTCACCATCAGGTGCGCAACATCGTCGGCACGCTGGCGCTGGTTGGTGTGGGAAAATGGACCGGGGAAGATGTGGCGGCGGCGCTGGCCGCAAAAGACCGTTCGGCCGCCGGGCCCACTGCCCCGCCAGAGGGGCTGTATCTTACCGAGGTAACCTATCCGACCGGGATCTGAACCCGTGACATCAGGAACACCTGAAGGCCCGTATCAATGACGATCGACAGAAAAATGAGCCCGGTGGCGTACCAGCCGTCCCGGCCAAGCTGGTCGCGCCCGATGCGCCACAGCCAGTAGACCGTCCAGAAAAACAGGCCGAACAGAAGGATCGAATAGGTCAGATCTTCGGTGATAATGATGACGTTCTCGACCGCACCACCAAACAGCCGGTGCACATTTCCGACCCACAGGAAGGGAACCAGATAGGCAAAGATCCGGTTCGACAGTCCGGAATTGTTCAGAATCCTGATAAAAATCAGCACCGTCACCACAACGGCCAGAAGCTGGACCGTCAGGCGCGTGAAAAGCACCATCAGGCCACTGGTGATCGCCGGATAGATCATTACGATCACGGTGAAGATCATCGAGGCCCAGATCGCCTGCCAGACGGCTGGCGCATCGAGGTTATAGGTGCCGCTGACCGGGCGCCGCCCGAACATCACCGTCAGCGTGCGCTTCACCAGCTCGGTCAGCCGCGCCGCGCTCAGCGAATCATCAGTCCCGGTCATGAGCTCACCCCGCCGAAAAACCGCACCATGAAATCCTCGTAGATCAGGCTGAGTCCGTCGATATCGGCAGCCGCCACATTCTCGTCGACCTGATGCATGGTTTGACCGACAAGGCCGAATTCGGCCACCGGGCAGATATTCGTGATAAAGCGCGCATCCGACGTACCGCCACCCGTGGACAGCTGTGGTCGGCGACCTGTCACGGCCTCGGCAGCATCTGCCAGCAGATCGGTCAGTGTGCCCGGGTCGGTCAGGAACGGGTGCGCATTGGCTTTCCAGGTGACAGCCCATTCGCCACCGACCCGCTCGAAATGTTCCTCGAGCCAGCCGATCAGCCCGTCGGCGCTGTGTTCGGTATTAAAGCGGATGTTGAATTTCGCCTCGGCCCGCGCCGGGATGACATTGGTCGCCGGGTTGCCGACATCAACCGTCGTCACATGCGCCGTCGACGGGTCGAAATGAGGTGTGCCGCCATCAAGCTCACACCCGTTCACCGGTGCAAGCATGGCCAGAAGCCGCGTTAGCGGATTGTCCGCCAGATGCGGATAGGCGACATGGCCCTGACGACCGGTCACCGTCAGATGGCCGGACAGGCTGCCACGACGGCCATTCTTGATCACATCGCCAAGCGCTTTCGGATTGGTCGGCTCGCCAACGATGCAGGCATCCGGCTGCTGCCCGTTGGCAGCGGCCCATTCCACCATTTTCACCGTGCCGTTGACGGCGTCGCCCTCTTCATCGCCGGTGATCAGCAGGCTGATCGATCCGTCAGGGGCTCTTTCCAGAACCCGCGCGGCGGCGGCGACAAAGGCAGCAATTCCACCTTTCATGTCGGCAGCACCACGGCCATAGAGACGCCCATCGGCAATCTCGGCATCGAAGGCACCATATGTCCAGGCGGCCTCGTCGCCGACGGGAACCACATCCGTATGGCCGGCAAAGCACAGATGCGGCCCACCATCGCCGATGCGGGCGAAAAGATTGTCGATGCGTTCATCGCCCTCACCAAAGGGAAGGCGCGTACAGGCAAAGCCGAGCGAAGACAGCTCGGCCTCGAGAAGGTCGAGCGCGCCGCCTTCATGCGGCGTGACCGACGGGCAGCGGATCAGCCGCTGCGCCAGGTCCACGGCATGCGACGGCCCGGCACCCATCAGTCGCGCAGCAGTTCGTTGACCGACGTCTTCGACCGGGTCTTCTCGTCCACCTGCTTGATGATCACGGCGCAGGAAAGCGACGGCCCCGGGGACCCGTCGGCCAGCGGCTTGCCAGGAAGCGTTCCCGGAACAACCACCGAATAGGCAGGCACGCGGCCCATATGCACCTCGCCGGTGACACGGTCGACGATTTTGGTCGACGCGCCAATGAAGACACCCATCGACAGGACCGCGCCCTGCTCGACGACGACGCCTTCAACGACTTCGGAACGGGCACCGATGAAGCAGTCATCCTCGATGATCACGGGGCCGGCCTGGAGCGGCTCGAGAACGCCGCCAATTCCGGCGCCGCCCGACAGATGGACATTCTTGCCAATCTGCGCGCAGGAGCCGACCGTCGCCCAGGTATCAACCATGGTGCCACTGCCGACATAGGCGCCAAGATTGACGAAGCTGGGCATCAGAACAGCGCCTGCAGCGATATGCGCCGAATGGCGGACGACACAGCCCGGCACCGCGCGGAAGCCGGCATCACGGAATTCCGCCTCGCCCCAGCCAGCGAATTTCGACGGCACCTTGTCCCACCAGGACGCCTCGCCACCCCCCGGATAGTGCGTACCTGACGGGATCACCGCCATGTCGTTCAGCCGGAATGACAGAAGCACGGCCTTTTTCAGCCACTGGTTCACATGCCATTGATGATCGCCGCGCGGTTCCGCCACGCGGGCGCTGCCGTCATCCAGCATGGCGAGCGCTGCATTGACAGCGTCGCGCACCGCGCCGGTGGTCGCCGCGCTGATCGAATCGCGGTCTTCCCAGGCTGCGTTAATGTCCTGTTCCAGTTGCGCCATATCCATGCTGGTCTCCGTTTATGCTGGCATGATGACAGGCACGCCTTGCCGCGCACCCGCTGTTGTCCTTGTGCAGATATCGACCTTTCAGGCCTGAATGGCAAGGGCCGAAAGAAAGCTCTTCAGATCATCTGCGATGAAATGGACATAAGGTTCGTCCGCGCCGGTCGCCGCCCAGTCGTGATCGCTGACGAGCCACACCGTACGCATGCCGAGCTCATGTGCCGGTTCGAGATTTCGCGCCATATCCTCGATCATCACCGCGCCGGTGGGATCGATGCCGGTGGTGCTGATGAAACTGTCGAAAGCAGCCTGTTCCGGCTTTGGCACGAAATCGGCCCCGACAATATCGAAAATCTGGTCGAAATGATGCCGGATGCCATAGGCATTGAGGATATTCTCGGCATGCGGGACGGTGCCGTTGGTGAAGATATGCTTGCGCCCGGGAAGTGCTGCCAGCATCGCGTCGAGCTCGGTCTCGACGGGAAGGTCGCTGACGTCGATATCATGCACAAAATGCAGATATTCCTCTGGGGTCAGCCCCTGCTCGACCATCAACCCGCGCATAGTGGTGCCATAACGGTGGAACAGGTCCTTCTGGATCACCTTCGCCTCGTCGTGCGGAACATCGAAATGCCGCGCCACGAATTCGGTAATCCGCACCGCCACCCGTACGAACAGGTTCGACCGTGCCGGATAGATGGTGTTGTCGAGATCGAACACCCAGTCATTGATGCTGTTGGCGGGAAAGCCGGTTGGCGACTTGGACTCTGGTGACATGAAAATCTGGCCTTTCTCGGGGTCTGGGTCGGTCTGGGTCGGGCGGTGTCAGTCGGCCCGGATCATGGTTCCCATTCCATGTTCGGTGAACAGTTCGACGAGAAGCGCGTGCGGCGCCCTTCCGTCCATGATCACCGCGGCTTCCGCTCCCCCGAGAACCGCGTTGATACAGGTTTCGACCTTCGGGATCATACCACCGGACACGGTGCCGTCACGAATCAGCGCCTCTGCCTGGCTGACCGTCAGGTCGGTGATGAGATTGCCGTCGCTGTCGAGCACGCCCGCGACATCGGTCAGCATCAGCATGCGGGTCGCGCCAAGCGCCGCGGCGATTGCGCCGGCAGCCGTATCGGCATTGATATTGTAGGTCTCGCCGCTGCCGTCGCTTCCAACCGGCGCCACGACCGGGATCAGCTTTGCCGCGTTCAGCGCGTCGAGGACACCTGTATCGACATGGTCAGGCTCGCCGACGAAGCCGAGATCGATGGCTTCCTCGATGGCACTACCCTCGGTCTTGGCCGTGGCCATCAGCTTGCGCGCGGTGATCAGCCCGCCATCCTTGCCGGAAATGCCGACAGCACGGCCACCGGCCTGGGCAATGGCGGCGACCAGCGCCTTGTTGATACCACCAGCCAGCACCATCTCGACCACCGAAATGGTGGCCTCGTCAGTCACTCGCAGGCCGTCGATAAACTTTGATTCAATCTGCAGCTTCTTGAGCATGGCACCGATCTGCGGACCGCCGCCATGAACGACGACCGGACGGGCCCCGACCTGTTCAAGAAGCGCAATATCGGCGGCAAAGGCGCTGACATAATCAGCCTCGCCCATCGCGTGGCCGCCGAACTTGACGACCAGCGTCTGGTCGGAATAGCGGCGCATGAACGGCAACGCCTCGACAAGCATGCCGGTTTTCTCGAGCAGGTCTGACTGCAGCGTTGAAATATTGTCGTCCATCATCATGCCTTTCCAGCTGCCGACCATGAATGGCTGCAGCGCCAAGCTAGCCGCGCCAAAATATCGGCAAGCCGCGGGGATGTGCAAGTCTTCTTCGCCGAAGCGTCAGCGCGACTCGACCTTGGGAAGCGCCATTCCGGCGAGATGCGCACGCAGGCCGGCGATGCCCTCGCCCTTTTCCGAGGATGTTACGAACAGCTGCGGGAACGCCGCAACGTGGCGATTGACAGTTTTTGCCGTGGCATCACACACCTTCTCGAGTGCCCCCGGTTTCAGCTTGTCAGCCTTAGTCATCACCACCGCCCATGACACCGCGCTGGCATCCAGCAGATTCATGATCTCGGCATCGGCGCTGCCGATGCCGCGGCGGCAATCGATCAGCAGAAACACCCGCTGCAACGAAGCGCGGCCGGCAAGAAACTTGCGGGTCAGCGTTGTCCAGGCCTTGATGTCGGTCTTCGGTGCCGAGGCATAGCCATAGCCCGGAAGATCGACAAGCTGCAGCCGGTTGGCAAGATCAAAGAAAATAAGCTGACGCGTGCGCCCCGGTGTCTGCGAAGTGCGGGCCAGTGCCTTGCGTCCGGTCAGCGCGTTGATCAGCGACGACTTGCCGACATTGGAGCGGCCAGCGAAACAGATTTCGGGCAGCCCTTCAGGCGGCAGGACATGCATGTTGTTGGCGGCGGCGATGAAATCGCAGCTGCCGGCGAAAAGGAGCCGTCCCGCCTCAAGCTCGGCGGCGGTCAGCTCTCCTTCTGAATACTGCGAAGGATGTACCATTGCTGCGCCATCGAAAGCATGTTGTTCCAGGTCCAGTAGATCACTAGACCAGCCGGGAATGTGGCCAGAAGGAAGGTGAAGATAATCGGCATGAACTGGAAAATCCGTGCCTGTACCGGGTCCGGCGGGGTTGGGTTCAGACGCATCTGCAGCCACATCGACAGACCCATCATGATCGGCCAGGCGCCAAGCTGCAGGAACGGCGGCAGGAATTCCACCGAGAACGGCATCAGGCCGAACAGGTTCAATACCGACGTCGGATCGGGCGCCGACAGGTCTGTGATCCATCCAAAGAAGGGCGCATGGCGCATCTCGATGGTGACGAACAGCACCTTGTACAGCGCAAAGAACACCGGAATCTGCAGCAGCACCGGAAGACAGCCAGCCGCCGGATTGACCTTCTCTTCCTTGTAGAGAGCCATCATCGCCTGGTTCATCGCCATCCGGTCATCGGAATGACGCTCGCGGATTTCCTGAATCTTTGGTGACAGCACCCGCATCTTGCCCATCGACCTGTAGGATTTGTTGGCAAGCGGGAAGAAGACAAGCTTCACCGCGATGGTGAACGCCAGAACGGCAAGGCCAAAATTACCAAGCAGGTTGTTCAGCCAGTTGATTGCATAGAAGAACGGCTTGGTCAGGAAGTAGAACCAGCCGAAATCGATCGCCAGATCGAAATTCGCTATGCCAAGCTCGTCGGCATAGCCGTCGAGAAGCGAGACCTTCTTTGCGCCGGCGAACAGCCGGGTCTGGCTGGACACGACACCCCCTGCCGGCAGCACGCTCGCCTCGCTTGCGATATAGTCGACCTGATAGCGGTCCGAAGGGCCGGCAAGCGACTTGAAGGCGAAATTCATCTTCACGGCCTGGTCGGGCACCAGCGCGGCAAGCCAGTATTTGTCGGTAAAGCCGATCCAGCCGCCGGCCATTTCAGGCCTGATTTCGCTGACGCCACCATCGGCATCACGCATATCGTCATAATCTTCTTCACGCAGGGTCTCGTCGAACACGCCGAGAGCACCTTCATGAAGGATGTAGATACCGGTCGTCGCCGGCGTGCCATGACGGCGCACCAGACCATAGGGAAACAGCGTCAGCGGCGCCGACAGCGCGCTTTCCACACTGTCATCGACGGTGATCATGTAGTTGTCATTGATCGAAAGCTGGCGGCGGAATGTCAGGCCGTTGCCGTTTTCCCAGGTCAGGGTCACCGGCGATCTTGGCGACAGGACCATTGAACTTGCGGTCCAGACACTGTCCGATTTCGGCATTGGCTGGGCGGCATCTGCCGAAGCCCAGCCAAACTCGGCAAAGAACGGCGCTGTGGTGTTTGTCTTCAGAAGAAACTGGATATTTTCCGACTCAGGATCCTGCGTCTCCTGATAGGCCTTGAGCATGACATCGTCGACGCGAAGACCGGCAAGCGAGATCGAGCCGGAAACCAGCGGCGCGTCGATGACGATCCGCGGGGCCTCTACGGCAGATGCGGCATCACTGGCAGACAGATCACCAGTGGCGGCGGCACCGACGCTTCCGGCAACCGCATCCGGATCAACCTGCGGCGCGTCACCAGAAGCGGCAGCGACAGCGGCCTCTTGCTCGGCGATGGCCTGCTGTATCTCTGCTTCCTTTTCCAGTTCTGGCCCGACGACGAACATCTGCCAGCCAAACAGAACAGCCATCGACAGTGTGATGGCCAGGATCATATTACGGTTTTCCGGATTCATTCGTCGGGTCCCTGCGCGCGCCGGCGCACCAGTTGTCACAAATGCCTTTGCCTATGGCTGCCGCCCGGTTTCCGGACGGCTGTCGTCTTCCAGCCCGGGAACCGGATCGAATGCAGGTTCTGCCCAAGGATGGCAACGCGAGATACGTTTTAGCGTAAACCACCCGCCACGCAAGGGGCCATGACGCAACAACGCCTCGCGCGCATATTCCGAGCAGGTCGGCAGATGACGGCAGTTTGCCCCCAGAAGTGGCGAAATCAGCATGCGATAGAGCCAGATGAGGGCCATCAGCGGCGCCGCAAATACGAGGGACGCAACCCTGCCGAAGCCGTGCGGGCTCTTTTGCGCGCGCGCCATTATTCGGGTTTCCCGCCGCTTCCCTGATCAATTGCGCCCTTACCGGCGCGCTCGATGCTGTGGTGAAGATATCCAAGGGATTTATGGAGGTCGGCGACAAGGTCGTCCCAGGACCGCTCAGCAGTGCCGTGACGGGCGATCATCACATAATCGGTGCCAGAACGAGCACGTTTGGCGAGTTCGGTACGCGCAAGCGCACGAAGACGCCGTCGCGCCCGGTTGCGGCGCACGGCATTGCCAGTCTTTTTTGAAGCTGTGAGGCCAAGCCGCCAGTCATCGCGGCCGGTAAGGGCGGCCTGCAGGACAAAGCCTGCCGCGACCGCTTTGACGCCGCTGTCTCGTGCTGCCAGAAATCCGGCGCGCGACGGGATGCTGACCAGGGCGGTCACCACGGCGTCATCCGCGAATCAGGCAGACAGGCGCGAACGGCCCTTTGCCCGGCGCGCGCGCAGAACACGGCGGCCGCCAACAGTTGCCATGCGCGACCGGAAACCGTGACGGCGCTTGCGAACGAGAACACTCGGCTGGTAGGTGCGTTTCATGATGACGCTCCCTCGACACTGAATTGGTTGTCAGAAACTGGATGGGGTTGTAGGGCTGAAGCGGCCTACTGTCAATGTCTTATCGGTCTTCTGTTCCAATCTGTATCGCGGGCTTGGCGATGTCAGGCGCCTATGTCATAAGGCAAAAATCAGACCCTGCAAGAATGAACCCGCCTATACTGGCCTGAAGTACGGAACGGAACCCGACCTGATGCGTCACTTGCGACCACAGTTTGCCATGCTTGCCGGTGCCTTTGCGCTTGCAGTGCTTGCCTCACTTTTCGCCAGCACTTCGGCCCTCTACCAGAAACTATCGCTAGCCGCGCATGCGCTTGTGCCTGCCGGGCTTGGCGAGGGTCACGGCATGACAATCTTCGACCTTTCCACGCCGTCGCTTGCCGCCGAATTTGACTGCGTGGCACGGCTGGTCGCCGGACTGCCGGTAGAGCCGCTTGCCGTGACCGGTCTCGGGGCCGGCGGCGCCGGTTTTGTGATCGTGGATCCATCGGATTTCCGTGATTCTTTGCGGATGATGTTCTCCGGCTCGCTGCTGATGCTGACCGTGATTATTTTCACCGGGCTTTCGGCGCTGCGGATGTTTCTTCATCGCCATTACGGCGCGCCGCTTCAGGCGCTTGTCGATTCGATCAATGCCTTCAGCGACGATCCCTCGGTGGCGAGCCCGATTGCGGACGAACTTTTGCGCTCGCGTGAGTTTGTCGCTGCGGCGCGGGCCCTTGAAACGCTGCAGCGCAATACGTTGCTGGCGCTGCGCCAGCGCGAGCGGCTTGCCGATATTGGCGAGGCCGTGGCCAAGATCAATCATGACATTCGCAATGTTCTGAGTTCGGCGACCCTTGTGGCGGATACGATCCTCGCATCGGAAGATCCGCGGGTCCGCAGAATGGCGCCCCATATTGTCCGCTCGCTTGAACAGTCGGTGACGCTTTGCCAGTCGATGATGGATTATCTCGCCGAGACCCCGGCCGCCGAGCCCGTGCGTTTTGCCATGCAGGAGCTTGTCGAGGAAATCGCCGAGAGCGCCGGGATCGAGGTGCGCTATGACGGACCGGATGAGGTTCGTCTCGACCGTACGATGATGTCACGCATCCTGCTCAATCTCGCCCGCAACGCCGCGAATGCCGGGGCCGGCAGGATCAGCATCGATGTCTGGCGCGCAGGCAGGCTTGGCGTCATCGACATTGCCGATGACGGGCCGGGAATCCCGCGTGAGCACTGGGACAGCCTGTTCCTGGCCTTCCGCAGCAAACAACGCGGCGGCACCAGTCTCGGATTGGCGATCGCGCGCGATCTCGCGGTGGCGCAGGGCGGTACGCTGAAACTCACCCGCTCGACCGAGGATGGCAGCGAGTTCAGACTTCAGCTTCCGATGGAGATGTTCACCAGCGGCAAGTGATCAGTCGCGCTGACCGATGATCGGTGTCGATGGCCGCGGTTCCATGTCCCACGGGAAGAAAATCCAGGTGTCCTGCGACACTTCGGTGACGAAGGTGTCGACAAGCGGACGCCCGGCCGGCTTGGCGTAGACAGTGGCAAAATGCGCCTCCGGCATCATCGTGCGCAGCGCCTTCGCCGTCTCGCCGGTATCGACCAGATCATCGACAATCAGCCACCCCTTGCCAGTGCCCGCGCTTGGCGCCTCTTTCAGCACATCGAGCGTTCCCTGCGCGCTGCCGTGATAGGAGGAAATACAGGCGGTCTCGATCAGCCTGATTTCGAGCTCGCGCGCGACAATTGCCGCCGGCACCAGCCCGCCGCGCGTCACCGCGACGATGCCCTCGAACGGGCCAAGTTCCAGAAGCCGCCAGGCAAGCGCCTTCGATGTCCTGTGAAGCTCTTCCCATGACACGGGAAATGACTTGTCGTGCGTGTCGGCCATATGAAATCACCCTGTCGTCGTCCTGCCGCGTGAATGCGGCAGACTCTAGCTGCTGACGCGCCGAACACAAGTCCGTTCTGCGTTCATTACAGACGCAAAAGCCGTCGTCGAAAGCACTTGCCAGCACCGGGAGCTTCGCCTATGGTGCGCCATCCTTCGGCGGGGCCTTCATCCGCCGTCGAACAAAGCGCTCGTAGCTCAGCTGGATAGAGCACCAGACTACGAATCTGGGGGTCGGGAGTTCGAATCTTCCCGAGCGCGCCATTTCCCATAAATGCAGGATTCAAGACCGCCAGCTGGCAAGGCTGCGCATGTGGTTCAGGCCCTGTGGTTCAGGCCCTCTGTGTCAGGCAACACCGAGGCTGGTCCGGTCAATGGCCCGACTGGAAGGCACCCTGCCTGACACGGTAATCCACCGCCACCTTATATTCCGGATCGTCGTCACTGCCGATGATCAGCTGTCCGGACCGC
>JAKMFG010000316.1 GCA_022425565.1 Alphaproteobacteria bacterium | reverse complement strand
CGCTGGCCTCAAGGGCGCCCAGGCCGCCTTTGGCAATCCCCATCTGAGCCACCGAATTGTAACAAGATAGCTTTTTTGGAGCCGTCACTGTCCTCATCCTGCCGGGATCGGTGCTGTTGTGGCGCCAGCGTAGCGGAATTACCAGCTGCCCGTATTGCCCATCGACTGCCATGGCTCAGCAGGCGCAAGAGGTTCACCTTCCTGCAGCAGCTCGATCGAGATGCCGTCCGGTGACCTGACAAAGGCCATGTTCCCATCCCGTGGTGGCCTGTTGATGGTCACGCCGGCAGCCATCAGCTTTTTGCACAGGCCGTATATGTCATCCACACGATAGGCGAGGTGGCCAAAATTACGGCCGCCGGTATAGTTTTCCGGGTCCCAGTTATAGGTCAGTTCGAGTGCGGGCGATCGCACGGCCTCATAGCGTTCCCGGTCACACGGGGAGCAAAGAAAGTAATTTGTGAAGCGTCCCTTTTCACTTTCGATGGTCTTTACCACCTCGAGACCAAGCAGTTCGCAATAGAAATGCAGTGACGCGTCAACATCGGAGATTCGGACCATTGTGTGAAGGTAGCGCATGGAAACTCCCGTTTTCCGGTTATGAAAGATCTTTGGCCGCGGCTTGGTCGAGGAACAGCTCCATATCGGCATGGGCCCGAAGAAGGCTGGCTGGGCAGGCTCCCGACTGTGGCCCCTCGATCATTGCCGCGATGGCGGGTGATTTAACTGCGCCTGTGGCCACCATTATGATCCTTTGCGCGGACATGATATCCCCGATGCCAAGTGTGATTGCGCCTGTGCGGAGGGGGTAACCATTACGCTCTACAGTGCTTTTGGCAAGGTCTGTTACCCGACACAAGCTGTCTGACCGGCATCCCGGTTCGTTGAAGCCGACATGGCCATTCACGCCAATGCCGAGAAGCTGTACACCGAGACCACCACTCTTGAGGATGGCCGCCCGGTGCCGTTTTGCCTCGAGATCAGGCCGGCTTGCCTGCCCGTCAATGATCAGAAATGACCTATAGCGCCCTGACAGTCTGGACAACAGATAGCTGTCTATCTCATTGGCAAAGCTCGGAACAGTCCGACTGTTTGACAAAACCTCGTCAAGCTGGGCGAAAGCTGTTTCGGAGAATAGTCCGTTGGACCGGGCTTCAGTAGAGACAAGATGGTCATAGACTGGTTGCATGGTGCGACCCGCAGCCAGCCCGGCCAGTCTCGAGCCAAATTCAGACACGCCTTCCATGAACTTATCGCCCGCGGCAGCTGCGGCAAGGTGAGGCGTGTCGAAGACGCGGATGCTACATCGAGACATTGTTTGGCGATCTCCTTCGTTCAAGAAGCGTCATGCCAACCAGTGTGGTAAGGATAATCAATGCGCCGGTAACCGTGTTAATCGATGGTATTTCGGTAAAGAAAAAATACCCAATGAGTGTAGTTGGCACAATGTGGAAATAGAACATCGGCGCGAGGAAACTGGCATCGGCCCTTCGAAAGGCGCGGATGAAGAAGAACTGCGCGGTTGTCGCCAGAAGGCCGGTCATGACCATCATGAACAATTCCTTTGATGAGGGAGTCGTCCATAACCAAAGGGCGAAGGGCGCCGTCACTACGGCAACGCCGACGGAATACCAGACCATGAGCGGCAGGTCGGCCATCTCCCGCGACAGATATTTCTGCAATATGGTCGCCGAACTTCCACAGCACATGCCGCAAAGCGCAAGCAGGGCAACAATCTGGAGATGGCTGCTTTCCGGTGAAAAGATGAAAAGCACGGTGGAAAAGCCGATCACGATAACCAGCCACCGGTGCCAGGACTGGCTTTCCTTGAGAAAGAAATAGGCAATCAACGACGTCACGGCTGGCCGCAAATAGCCGATTGTGCTCATCTGCGCGAGCTGGATCTGTGAGATGGTAAAAAAATTGATGGTGATGGCAACCGATGACAGCAGAACACGCAGGCTGTTCAGGCCCGGCTGTGTATACAAATCCTTCATCGACCCGCGCCAGGCCAGAAATGGGACAAGCAGCACTGCGCTGCTGAGACAGCGAATGAACACAATCTGAACAGAGGCGAATTCAATCCCCAGCATCTTTACGATCACAAGATGGCTGAGGG
>JAKMFG010000305.1 GCA_022425565.1 Alphaproteobacteria bacterium | reverse complement strand
GGCATGATGCGCGGTATTTAAAAATATAGTTTACAAACTATATAGATTGAAGGCTATATTCAGCTATGTCGTGGACCATTGAATTCCACGAGGATTTTGATCGCGAGTTTCAAGGGTTCGATGACAGGGTGCAGGACGAGATCCTCGCCAAACTGATTGTACTTGAGAAGGAGGGGCCGAATCTCGGTCGGCCTCATGTTGATACGCTGAACGGGTCCGCCCATTCCAATATGAAGGAACTGCGCGTCAGCGCCGCCGGGGGCATTTGGCGTATCGCCTTTGCCTTTGACCCTGCGCGCAAGGCGATCCTTCTTGCGGCCGGCGACAAGCGTGGCGCCAATGAGGACAGGTTCTATCGTGACCTGATCCGGCTCGCCGACAGCCGGTTTGCCGGTCACCTGGCGACATGATGATGAACTATGCTCGGGCAGGGAGGCCTCTATGGGCAGAACGCTGAAAGATGTGATGGACGGGCTGGAGCCGGAGCGCCGGGCGCGTATCGAGGCACGTGCGGACGAGATTCATCAGGAATATCTGACGCTGAAGAAGCTCAGATCACATATGGAACTCACCCAGACGGCGCTGGCCCGCAACATGGGCGTGGCGCAGGCAACCATCGCGCAGCTCGAGCAGCGCAACGACATCCATGTGTCCACCTTGCGGAAATATGTCGAGGCGCTGGGCGGAACCCTGTCAATCATCGCCGACATGCCGGGACAGGGACCAGTGCCGCTGACCGGACTTGGCGACAGACGACTGGCAAGCGCCGATGACGACAGCAATGAAGAGCTGAATAGCTGACGACCCTGCCCCGGCGTTAGGCCGGAAGCAGCGCGCCTTCCTCAGACGGGAGAAGCTTCATCTCCTCGGCCCTGTCGCGCACGGCTTTCTGCAGCTTTTCGAACGCGCGTACCTCGATCTGGCGGATGCGTTCGCGGCTGACGCCGAATTCCGAGGCAAGATCCTCGAGGGTCAGCGGCGGCTCTGCCAGGCGGCGTGCCTGCAGGATGCGCTGCTCGCGCTCGTTCAGCCCCTGCATCGCCTCCAGCATCAGCCGTTTGCGGGCGGAGAATTCCTCATGCTCGGCAAAGGTGGTTTCCTGATCCTCGGAATCATCCTCGAGCCAGTCCTGCCACTCGCCGCTGCCTTCGCCGTCACGCGACAGCGGCACGTTCAGCGAGCGGTCATTGCCGGCCATGCGCTGGTTCATCGAGATGACCTCGGTCTCCGACACATCCAGCTGTGTGGCGATCTGTGTCACCTGCTCGGGCTTCAGGTCGCCATCGTCGATGGCCTGAATCTGGCCCTTGATGCGGCGCAGGTTGAAGAACAGCTTCTTCTGGCCGGCGGTGGTACCGATCTTCACCAGCGACCATGAGCGCAGGATATATTCCTGAATCGCCGCCTTGATCCACCACATGGCATAGGTGGCGAGGCGGAAGCCCTTTTCGGGCTCGAATTTCTTGACCGCATGCATCATGCCGAGATTGCCCTCGGAAATCAGGTCGGCGACCGGCAGGCCGTAGCCGCGATACCCCATGGCGATCTTCGCCACAAGCCGCAGGTGGCTTGTCACCAGCTGGTGCGCCGCGTCGACATCGCCGCGCTCCTTCCAGGATTTGGCAAGCATGTATTCCTGCTTCTGCTCCAGCATCGGAAAGGACCGAATCTGCTCGAGATAGCGCGACAGGTTGCCGTCGGGGCTAATCGCCGGGAATGAGGTTTTCGAAGCCGCCATCTTCTTGTCTCCCTGATCCCATTTTTCAATGGGCTGTTCGTCTCATGGAGGCCGGATAGCACGGGTCGGCCTTTGGTCTCGGCTTTTGCCGATACTGTATAAAATCACGTCTTCGCGGCGTGATTAAGGCAGTTTTCTGCAAAAGTCTTTTATCCTTGTATATGTAGGCACTTACCGCCCGGGAAAGAAGGCGTGGTAATAGCTTGATCGTTGAAAAAACGACAAAAAATTTGCGCGTTTGCTTATGGTTTCAGCGATTTCTTGGCGCTGTTGCCCGCCGGGCGATGCCGGCCTCGATGGTGGCGACCAGCCCGGCCATGTCATCCGGCATCGGGGTTTCGAAATGCAGCTGCTCGCCGGTCACCGGATGCGCAAAGCCGAGGCTGGCGGCATGCAGTGCCTGCCGGCGGAAGCCTCGGATTTCGGCAAGGCAGTCGCGGGCCACCGCATCTGGCATCTGGCCGCTTCGCATCGGCTTGCCATACATCGGGTCGCCGATCACGCCGTGCCCCAGATGCCCCATGTGAACACGGATCTGGTGCGTGCGGCCGGTTTCCAGCCGGCATTCCACAATGCTGGCAAAGGGCGGCAGTCTGCGAATCACTGTCCAGTTGGTGGCGGCATAGCGGCCGTTCGGCACCACCGCCTGTTTCTTGCGGTCGCGCGTCGACCTGCCCAGCGCGGCCTCGATCCGGCCCTCGGTTTCCGGCGGCATGCCCCAGGTGATCGCGAGGTAATGCCGGTCCAGGTCGTGCGCCGCGAACATCTCGGTCAGCTTCTGGTGCGCGGCATCGCTTTTCGCCGCCATCATCACGCCGGACGTGTCCTTGTCGAGGCGGTGGACGATCCCCGGGCGCATCACCCCGCCGATGCCGGTCAGGCTGTCGCCGCAATGGGCGATCAGCGCGTTGACGAGCGTGCCGTCGGGCTGGCCCGGGCCGGGATGGACCACCATGCCGGACGGCTTGTTGAGGACGATGATATGGTCGTCCTCGAACATGATATCCAACGGGATGTCCTCGGCCTGCGGTGTCGCCTCGCGCACCGGCGGCAGCAGCAGCGCGTATTCCGCCTCGGCCCGAACCGATTGCGACGGATCGGTTACGGCGGTGCCGTTCTCGGTCACCGCGCCCTCGAGGATCAGCGCCTTCAGCCTTGTGCGCGACAGCGGCGAGGGAGCCTCGAGTCCGGCGGCAAGAAACCTGTCGAGACGCTCTCCGGCGGCCTCTGGCGGGGCGGTAATGGTCAGTCTTTGCATGTCGTCACTGGTCATGGGGCGGCAGGTTAGCCTATATTGCCGCGCGGTAACACCGTCCTGCGGCAGTCAGGTAAAAGGATAATGGCATGAGTCCCGAAAAATACGGTCTGAAGCATGGCCCAGAGCATGATCCAGAGCAGCATGGGGCAGAACCGTCCTTCACCATGCGCAACCTTGGCGCCATCAAGGCAGCGTCGGCGATCATGGGCGTTCTCATCATCGTCCTGACCGCAGTGCTGGTGGCAACCGTCATTTCGCGGCTTTCAGACAAGGCCGCACCGCCTGAAGCTGCCGCGCTGACACTTCCCGCCGGGGCCGAACTTCGCGCGGCAAGCGCTGCCGATAATGGCTATGTTCTGGTGGTTGATACGCCGTCCGGTCAGGAAATCTGGCGGGTCTCGCCGTCTGGCGAACGGTTGCAGGTGATCTCGGTTACGCAGAAATAGACGCGCGAGAACAGGCGCTAGAGGCCGATTTCGGACCGTACCGACAGGATCAGATGCTCCAGCGGCAGGTCGGCAAAGCCATTGACGTCATATCCGATGGCCAGCGGTGCCGCATAGAAGCGGATAATGAACAGCAGGAATGCCAGATAGAGCGGCGCCGTGCGGTCGATGACCCAGCGCGGCGTGATAATCTGCAGCGCGCGTACAGGCGGCGTTACCAAGCCATTCAGCAGGCGCATGATGCCGGCCTTGCTGTCTTCCTTGACCACCATGGACAGCAGGAAGCGCAGGATGGCACACCACATCACAATACCGAGCGGCAGGTCGATCAGGACCCCAAGTGCCGGCACGTCGCTTCCCATGTCAGTCTCCGCAGATGTATTTCACAGACGCCGACAGCTTAAGGTCCGGGCCATGCGACGCAAGGTTTAATTCCGGGGGCCGCTTTGCACAGTTGAGATTGCCAGTTGAGATTGCCAGTTGAGATTAGCCGGGTCGCAGGCTAGAAACGGTCAGGATTATCCAACAGCCAGTCGCCGGTGATCGCCAAGCCAGTATCAGGGTGGGCGGGCGCCGCCAGTCAGCGAGGAATATTATGTCGAGCCACCAGTACGTCTATGTAATGCACCGCCTGTCCAAAGTCTGGCCCGGCGGCAAGGAAGTGCTGAAGAATATCAGCCTGTCCTTCCTTCCCGGTGCCAAGATCGGTGTCCTCGGCCTGAACGGCGCCGGCAAGTCGACATTGCTGAAGATCATGGCCGGGCTCGATACAGAGTTCAATGGCGAGGCCTGGGCGGCCGACGGCATCAAGGTCGGTTATCTGGCGCAGGAGCCGGAACTCGACGCCAGCATGGATGTCACCGGTAATGTTCTGTCCGGACTTGGCGAGGCGAAGGAGCTGATGGATCGTTTCAACGAGGTCAGCGCCAGATTTGCCGAAGAGCTGACCGATGACGAGATGAACGAGGTCATCGCCGAGCAGGCCGACCTTCAGGAGAAGATCGACGCCATTGACGGCTGGGACCTCGAGCGCAAGGCCGAGATCGCCATGGACGCACTTCGTGTGCCGGCAGGCGATGCCGACGTTACCATGCTGTCGGGTGGCGAGAAGCGCCGCGTTGCGCTGTGCAAGCTGCTGCTGAGCGCGCCGGACATGCTGCTTCTGGACGAGCCGACAAACCACCTCGATGCGGAATCGGTCGCCTGGCTGCAGCGCTTCCTTCATGATTTTCCTGGAACGGTGGTGACCATTACCCACGACCGCTACTTCCTCGACGAGGTGGCGGGCTGGATTCTCGAACTCGACCGCGGCGCCGGCATCCCCTATGAGGGCAATTATTCCGGTTGGCTGGAGCAGAAGCAGAAGCGTCTTCTGCAGGAAGGCAAGGCCGAGGATGCCCGCGTGAAGTCGCTGTCGCGCGAGCTGGACTGGGTGCGCGCCGCGCCGAAGGCCCGCCAGGCCAAATCCAAGGCCCGGATCAACGCTTATGAAAAGATGCTTGCCGAGGACAACAGCCGGCAGGTCGACACCGCCAAGATCCATATTCCGGCGGGCCCGCGCCTTGGCGACATCGTCATCAATGCCCAGGGGTTGAGCAAGGGGTTCGGCGAACGGCTGCTGATTGACGATCTGTCCTTCCGCCTGCCGCCTGGCGGCATTGTCGGGGTGATCGGCCCGAACGGCGCCGGCAAGACGACACTGTTCCGCATGATCACCGGCGGCGAAGCGCCGGATGCCGGCACCTTTGCTGTCGGCGAGACGGTGAAACTTGGCTATGTCGACCAGACGCGTGACGATCTGGAAGATGGCAAGACGGTCTGGGAAGTCATTTCCGACGGTCTCGACGAGATCGAGCTTGGCAAGCGGACAATGGCCTCGCGTGCCTATGTCGGCCAGTTCAACTTCAAGGGCGGCGACCAGCAAAAGCGTGTCAGCCAGCTTTCGGGTGGTGAGCGCAACCGCGTGCACCTGGCACGGATGCTGAAGAGCGGCGCCAACCTGCTGCTTCTTGACGAGCCGACCAACGATCTCGATGTGGACACGCTCCGCGCGCTGGAAGAGGCGCTGGAAGAGTTCGCAGGCTGCGCTGTCGTGGTCAGCCACGACCGCTGGTTCCTCGACCGGATCGCGACACATATTCTCGCCTTTGAGGGCGACAGCCATGTGGAATGGTTCGAGGGGAACTACGAGGCCTATGAAGCCGACCGCAAGCGCCGTCTTGGTGCCGAAGCAGACCGCCCGACCCGCATCAAGTACAAGCCGATCAGCCGCTAGGCATACAGCGCCAACAGTCTGCGTATTCCGGGGTCATGCGACCCACAGGGCCGGCACCTTCGGGATAACGGCCTTGTCAGCTGTCGTTATGCAGCGGATTTTCCAGCCGGTCCTTCATCGCGTTGATCAGGGCGACGAACTCCCCCTTGTTCTTGCGAATGACGGCGACGTTTTCCTGCTTCTGCGTGATCAGCAGCGACAGGTTCTCGATCTCGATATCAAACACTTTCGGGGCGGTGCCCTCGCGGGTCAGCACCCGCCAGTTGACCTTGACCGCTGGGCGCTGGCCGGTGGTGTCGGTAAAGGTGCCGCTGACGATCACGAACTTGTCGCCCTTTGCCGTCGCCGCATCGGCGGTATAGGCAAGCCCCTGCAGTTGGTCGAAATTGCGCACGATGGTGCCGCATAGCACCTCACGGAACAAAGACCCATATTCGGTCTTCTGCTCGCCGTTGGCGGCGCGCCAATATTGCCCGGCAGAAAAGCGGGTGATGCTTTCCATGTCGAAATAGGTGTTCAGCACGCGGTCGATTTCGGCGGTGCGGAAGCTCTCTTCACCTGTATCGGTGGCAAGAAAGGTCTCGAGGTCTGAAATCATCTTGTCGACAAGCGCGCTGGCGGCGGTAACCCGCGCATCGGCATATGAGGTCAGCGGAAACAGGGTAAGACTGGCGATCATTATCGCCATCATCTGCCGGCGGAACATCAGTTGATCTCCTCTTCAAACAGCGAATCGAACTCGTCTTCAGACACAGCGCTGGCGGTGCCTCTTGCGACTCGGTCCTCCAGCAGCCCCTGGCGCGACTGGTAATAGACCGACCTGGTGCGTGCATAGGGGTCGAGCGAATTGTATTTCACATCATTAATGGCATCGAAATTCTGCGCCCGGAAACTGACCGCGCCAACCGGTGCTTGTGCCGCATTGACTGTCTGCACAACGTCACCGGTGCCGAACACGCTAAGCGGGTTCAAGGCGAAATCGACCACGGTCCCGCCAAGCGAACGCGTGGTCCGGGGGCCAAGCACTGGCACCATGTGGTAGGAGCCTTCCGGCACGTTCCACGAGGCCAGTGTCTGGCCAAAATCTTCCTTGCTGATCTGCTCTTCCTCGTCTGCAGCAAGGTCTGCAAACCCAAGCGTCAAGCCGTTTACAAGGAAATGAAGCGTGGCGAGGGCGGCATTTTCAAACTTACCCTGAAGAGTGGAATTGACCGTGGTCGATGGCAGCGAGGCCCAGCGCAGATGATTGTTCACAGCCGTCTGGGCACCGTCCGGAACGGTGTCCCGATAGGCGCCGGCAACAGGCTCGAGGACATAGCTGTCCACACCCATGTTGAAGGCAAACACCTTGCGGTTTGCACCTTCGTAACGGTCGCGCACATCACTGCGCTCCTCAACCGGAACGGATGAACAGGCCGATAGCGCCAGCGCCGCGCCAAGGACAATCGGTGTCACCGATTTCCCGGCGATCCGGCAGGCGTTCAGGGAGGCCAGTCTGTCGAACATCATCATATGCAATTTACCCGTCATCATTTCGCCCAAAGATATCGTAACGCGACACAAATGAAAATATCGTCAAACAAAGCGGCAGATGTGAGGCACCCTTGTCCACGCAGTTGTCCATGCAGTCCGGCCCACTGAGCCGGGTCAAATGCCGCATGGCCGGCTTCCGGCGTTGACCCCCGCCCGGCGATTTGCGACTTTGTCGCCCATGCAGACAGCCCCTTCGACAGCCCACCCCTGGCTTGATGGCCTGAACGACCCGCAGCGTGAGGCGGTGCAGACCCTGTCCGGCCCGTTGCTGGTGCTTTCTGGCGCTGGAACCGGCAAGACCCGGGTACTCACATCGCGCCTTGCCGAACTGGTTGCCACCGGCGAGGCCAAGCCCTGGAACATCCTTGCGGTGACCTTCACCAACAAGGCGGCGCGTGAGATGAAGATGCGGGTCTCCAGCATGGTTGGTCCGATGGCAGAACAGGTGTGGCTCGGCACATTCCATGCGCTTGCCGCGCGGATGCTGCGGCGGCATGCCGATCTTGTGGGTCTGCGAAGTGACTTCACCATTCTCGACATGGATGACCAGAATCGCGTTCTCAAGCAGCTGATGGAGGCGGACGACATCGACCCCAAGCGTTGGCCGGTCAGGCTTCTGGGCGGTGTGATCCAGCGCTGGAAGGATCGTGGTCTGACCCCCGACAAGGTTGGTGTTGCCGAAGCTGGCGACCTTGCCAATGGACGTCTGCGCCAGCTCTATGAGGCCTATCAGGCCCGCCTTCTGGCGCTGAACGCGGTGGATTTTGGTGATCTGCTGCTTCACATACTGACTGTCTTCCGGGCGCATCCCGATGTTCTGGCCGAATATCATGGCCGCATTACCCACATCATGGTGGACGAGTATCAGGACACGAATGTGGCGCAATATCTGTGGTTGCGCCTGCTGACCGGGGCGGACCGCAACCTGTGCTGCGTTGGGGATGATGACCAGTCGATCTATGGCTGGCGCGGCGCCGAAGTCGGCAATATCCTGAAATTCGAAAGTGATTTCCCCGGCGCCAAAATTGTCCGTCTTGAAGAGAATTATCGTTCGACGGGACATATCCTCGCGGCGGCATCCGGGATCATCGCGCGCAATGAAAGCCGCCTTGGTAAAACGCTATTCACCGCTGCTGACGAGGGCGAAAAGCTGCGCGTCAACGGCTATTGGGATGGCGCCGACGAGGCGCGGTCCATTTCGTCGGAGATCGAATCGCTTCAGGCCGCCGGGATCAACCTGTCGAAGGTGGCTGTTCTTGTGCGGGCCGGGTTCCAGACGCGCGAGTTCGAGGAACGTTTTATCGCCATCGGCCTACCCTACAAGGTGCTTGGCACACGGTTTTACGAGCGTGCCGAGATTCGTGACGCCATCGCCTATCTGCGGCTTGTCACCCAGCCTTCGGACGATCTTGCCTTCGAACGCATCGTCAATGTGCCGAAACGCGGGCTAGGCACCGCCAGCCTTCAGGCCATCCACATCCAGGCGCGCGCATCCGGTAAGCCCTTGATGGCGGCAGCTATCGATCTTGTGACGACTGACGAACTGCGCCCGGCGGCGCGCAACGCGCTTGGCGGGTTCTGCAAGGATATCGGCCGGTGGCGTGAGGCGGCCGCAGGCATGCACCATACCGATCTTGCGAAGATGGTGCTGGATGAGTCCGGTTATACCGGCATGTGGCAGGCGGACCGCTCGCCAGAGGCCGAAGGACGACTTGAAAACCTGACCGAACTTGTCAACGCTATGCAGGATTTCGATACGCTGCAGGGCTTTCTCGAACATATCTCGCTGGTGACGGATGGTGAGTCCGACAGCGAGCAGGGCGAGGTCATGCTGATGACGCTTCACTCCGCCAAGGGGCTGGAGTTCGACACCATCTTCCTGCCGGGCTGGGAAGAGGGCGTCTTCCCGAGCCAGCGAACCATTGACGAGAATGGTGCTGTCGGCCTCGAGGAGGAGCGGCGGCTTGCCTATGTCGGCATCACCCGTGCCCGCAAACAGGTGCATCTGAGTTTTGCCGGCAGCCGCCGGATTCACGGCCAGTGGCAATCCTCAATTCCCTCGCGTTTTGTTCAGGAACTGCCGCCCGAGACGGTGATCGAGGATATCGCACAGGGACTTGGCGGCGGCATCCCGTTCGGCCGCGCCACCCAGGCGCGTCTTGCCGGTGGCAGCGAGTTCGGCGATGTGCAGCGCGGTGGCTATGGTCCCGGCTGGCGGCGCATGGCGGCGCGGCAGGAAGCGGGCAGCGAGCCCTCCTTTGCAGCACAGGGCAATGCCGGCGGCTTTACCTCTGGTGACCGGGTGTTCCACCAGAAATTCGGCATGGGCAATGTTGTTCATGTTGATGGCGACAAGCTGGAAATCGCCTTTGACCGGGCCGGCCACAAGAAAGTCGTTGCCGGCTTTGTCAGCAAACCCTGAGACGCCGATGACTGCGTTGTTCCAGGCAAGGCTGCAGCTTGACGAACGTCTGACACCTGCCGAGCTCGCGGGATTTGAGACCGTGTTTTCCGAACTTCTTGATGCGGCGGCCACGGCCCATCTCCGTGATGGCGGCGGTTGCTGGCTGATCGAGGCGCTGTTCACTGACCCGCCTGCTGAAGATGCTGTGGCTGCGCTGCTGGCACCTGTCTTTGCCGGTTGCGGGCTGACGCCGGTGCCGGTGGTCATTACGCCGCTTGCACAGCGCGACTGGCTTGCCGAGAATCGCGCCGCCTTTCCGCCGCGCCGCATCGGCCGGTTCTGGATTTACGGCAGCCATGTCGAGACGCCACCACCGCCGACAAGCTGGCCACTCCTTGTTGAGGCGGCGCAGGCGTTCGGTTCTGGAACACACCCGACAACAGAAGGCTGCCTGCGCGCTGCCGAGGCGATCCTGCGTCGTGATAGGCGGCTTCGCTGGCGCGCGCTCGATATGGGATGCGGGTCGGCAATCCTCGGTCTTGGTCTGCTAAAGGCACGGCCCGGGACCATGCTTGTCGCCGCCGACAATGACATTCTCGCCGTGACCACCGCAGCAGAGAACGCACGGATCAACCATTTGCCGCCGCTTCGGGTTAAGGCGGTGCTCTCGCAAGGCTATGCCGGCCCGCCAGTGCGCCTGCGCGCGCCCTATGACCTGATCTTTGCCAATATCCTCGCTGGGCCGCTCTGCGGCATGGCACGGGACCAGATGGCGGCGCTGTCCGCGCATGGCTGGCTGGTGCTGTCAGGCATCCTGAACCAGCAGGCGGTGATGGTCGAACGCCGCTATGCTGCCACCGGGGCGCGAATCGCGGCGCGGCTGACAATCGGTGACTGGACAACGCTGGTGCTGCGCCCGGCAAGGCTTGGCCGGTCTGCGGGCCTGTGGCATCCTCGGAGTAATGTTTCCGTCACCTGATCCGGACCACTGACATGATTGCTTCCTCCAATGTTACTTCTCAAAGGCTGGCAGGCCTTCGTGACATTCTTGCTGCGCGCGGCCTTGATGGCTGGTACGTCGGGCGCGAGGACATGTATCAGGGAGAAGAGGTACCTGCCGCAGAGGAACGGCTGGCCTTCATCAGCGGGTTCACCGGGTCGGCCGGTTTCGGACTGGTCCTTGGTGGTTCGGCGGGATTGTTCAGTGACGGGCGCTATACGCTGCAGATGTCCAATCAGTCGGATGGTGATCACTGGCGGTGCTTTACCATGCCGGAGGCCGGGCTCGGCAGTTTTCTTGCCGAAGAGGATCTGGAAGGCGCGCGTATCGGGATTGATCCGAAGCTGGTGACGGTCAACGGGTATGCAAGGCTTGCCAAGCAGGTTACCGCCGCCGGCGGAAGCCTCGTCGCCGCTGAAGAGAACCCGATTGACACTCTGTGGCAAGACGAGCGTCCCGCACCACCGGTTTCGCGCCCGTTCCGCATGCCGGACCGGGTCGCCGGCAGGAGCATGGCAGACAAGCTCGCCGATCTGGATGACCGTCTGGCACAGGCGGGGTGTGATGCGGTGGTGATCAGTCGCGCCGATGCGGTGAACTGGCTTGTGAACATCCGCGGAACCGATCTAATGAACACGCCGATCAATCTGCTGTTCGCGCTTTACCACCGCGAGAACGGCCTGATCCTGATCGGAGATGTCACGCGCCTGGCGCCAGTGATGGAGGGTGACCTTGCCAACAACGCTGCAATCGTCCCGCTGGCGCAATTTGCCGAGCTGATCGATCCGCGTGCGGGCTATGAAGATGGCGCAAAGGTGATGTTCGATCCGGACAGCCTGCCCAAGGCGCTGCATGCGCCGCTGGTGAATGCCGGCATCGACCTTGCCGAGGCAGCATGTCCGGTGACCGCCATGAAGGCGCTGAAAAACGCGACCGAGCTTGCCGGAACGCGCCGAGCCCATGTCGAGGACGGCGCGGTCATGGCGCGGTTCATATGCTGGCTCGACAGTGGTGCGGCGCAGGGCATGCGCGAGACCGAGATCGCGGCGCATCTTCTCTCGCTGCGCAGTGCAAGTCCGCGTTTCATGGCGTCCAGCTTCGAGACGATCTGCGGGTCTGGCCCGAACGGGGCCATTGTCCATTACCGGGCGCTGCCCGAGGCCGATATCACGCTGACCGAAGACAGCCTGCTGCTTTTGGATTCTGGCGCGCATTACAATGACGGCACCACCGACATCACCCGCACGGTCGCCATCGGTACGCCGGATGCCGAGATGATCCATGCCTTCACCGCTGTCCTGCGTGGCCATATCGCGGTGGCACGGGCGCGCTTTCCCGAAGGCACAACCGGCCAGCAGATCGATGTGATGGCGCGCACGCCGATGTGGTCTGTCGGGCTGGATTATGCGCATGGCACCGGCCACGGGGTTGGTCATGTGATGCAGGTTCATGAGGGGCCTGCCAGCATTTCCAAACGCGGCAGCGTGCCGCTTGCGGCAGGCATGCTGCTGTCAAACGAGCCGGGGTTCTACCGTGCCGGTGGCTGGGGCATTCGCACCGAAAACCTGATTGCGGTGAATGCGCCGGATGGTGACGGCTATTTCAGCTTTGAGACAATCACGCTCTGCCCCATCGACAGACGGCTGATCGATGCCGGCATGCTGCTTGCCGAGGAGCGTGCATGGTTTGATGCCTATCATGCGCGGGTTCATGCCGAACTGTCGCCCGAGCTTGAGGGCGAAGACGAGGTTCTGGCCTGGCTGGACGCCGCCTGCGCCCCGCTTTAGGCGCGCCACCCGATCAAATCGCCCTATCATATCGCCCGATCATATCGCCCGGATATGGCTAGTCTGAAATCAGGGCCAGCCATTCCTCTTCGGCAAGAACGGTGACGCCGAGTTCGGCCGCCTTGCGGGCTTTCGATCCCGCATCGGCGCCGGCGACCAGATAATCCGTCTTCGCCGATACAGATCCTGACACTTTTGCCCCCAGCCCCTCGGCGCGCGCCTTTGCCTCGGCCCGCGACATGCCGGACAGGGTGCCGGTAAAGACGATGGTCTTGCCGCTGACCGGGCTGTCCTCGGACGGGCGTTCCGGCGGGATCACGCTCAACTGGGCCAGCAGGTCCTCGACCGCGGAACGATTGGTCTCGTTGGCAAAGAAGCCGACAAGGTCTGCCGCCATGGAATCGCCGACCTGGTCGATGGCGATCAGTTCGGCAATTGTGGCTTCGATATCGGCATCTGGCGCAAGCGCCGCCATCATCGCGCCGGGGCTGTCGAAATGCAGTGCAAGAAGCCGCGCCGTGGCCTGCCCGACCTGGCGGATGCCAAGGGCAAAGATCATCCGTTCAAAAGCGATCTCGCGCCGCGCCTCGATCGCCGCCAGAAGGTTGCTGATCGACACCTCGCCATAGCCGTCAAGTTCTGCCAGCGCGTCTCGCCGCTCGCCAAGCCGGAAGATATCGGCTGGCCGCTCGATCCAGCCGAGCTCGACGAACTGGTCGATCTGGCGCGCCCCCAGTCCCTCGATATCAAAGGCATTGCGCGAGACGAAATGCTTCAGCCATTCGAGACGCTGTGCCGGGCATTCAAGGCTGTTGGTGCAGCGCCGGACCGCCTCGCCCTCGGGACGTATGGCCGGTGCACCGCATTCAGGACAGCTGTCCGGGAAGGCAAACTCGGCGCTGTCGGCCGGGCGTGCCTCGGTAATGACGCGCACCACCTGCGGAATGACGTCACCTGCCCTCTGGATTACGACGCGGTCGCCGACCCGGATGTCCTTGCGGCGGATTTCGTCCTCATTGTGCAGGGTGGCGTTGGATACGACAACGCCACCGACAGTGACAGGCTGCAGCCGCGCCACCGGAGTCAGCGCGCCGGTGCGGCCGACCTGAATGTCGATGGCGTTGAGCAAGGTCTCGGCCTGTTCAGCGGGAAATTTATGGGCGAGGGCCCATCGTGGAGCGCGCGCCACCTGTCCCAGGCGCTCCTGATAGTCGTGCCTGTCGACCTTGTAGACAACGCCGTCGATGTCATAGCCGAGATCAGGCCGCGCGGCACCAATGGCGAGGTAGTGTTCCAGGAGCCCGGCGATATCGGCGCGGCGGTCCGACATCGGATTGATGCTGAATCCCATTTCGCCGAGTGCGCCGAGGCTCTGCATATGCGTCTCGGCAAGCGGCGCACTGGCCTCACCTAGCGAATAGGCGAAAAACTGCAACCGCCGCGAGGCGGTAACCGCCGGGTCCTTCTGGCGAAGCGATCCGGCGGCAGCGTTCCGCGGATTGGCGAATATCTTGGCGCCGCCGGCTTCCTGTGATGCGTTCAGTGCCTGGAAATCCGCCTTGTCCATATAGAGCTCGCCGCGCACTTCCAGAACCAGTGGGGGCGATCCGGCAAGGGATTGCGGCACCGCATCCACCATGCGGATATTGGCCGTCACATCCTCGCCCTCGGCGCCATCGCCGCGGGTCGCCGCCTGAACCAGCCTGCCGCCCTCATAGCGCAGTGACAGCGACAGCCCGTCGATCTTGGGCTCGGCGGTGAAGGCAAGCTCATCATCCTCGCCAAGCGACAGGAACCTGCGGATGCGGGCAGCAAAATCCTCGATATCCTCGTCAGTAAAGCCGTTGTTCAGTGACAGCATCGGACGCGCATGGCGCACTTTGCCGAAGCCGACGGCAGCCGGTGCGCCGACACGCAGACTCGGGCTGTCCTCGCGGACCAGTGCAGGGAAGGCCGCCTCGAGCGCGCGGTTACGGGCGACCAGCGCGTCATAATCGGCGTCGCTGATGACAGGATCATCCTCGCCATGATAGCGCAGATCGTGAAAAGCGATGGAAGCGGCAAGGCCGGCAAGTTCGGCCGTGGCAGCTGTTTCGTCCATTTGTTCAGGGGGTAAGGTGCCCGGCCTGAGGGTGGCGGGATCAACGGCGCCGTTATCGTCCTGCTGATGTGCCACTCTAGCCCTCCCGCAGGGCAAGGGCGGCGGCGCGTGCCTCGGCGGTGATCTCCTCGCCTGCCAGCATACGGGCGATTTCCTCGGTGCGGGCGCTGTCGTCCAGCGGCTCGGTGCCGCTGATAACGCCGCTGTCGGTGGCGGTCTTGGCAATCTTCATATGCTGGTCGCCCTTGGCTGCCACCTGCGGGGAATGTGTCACAACAAGCGTCTGGGTCGTCTGGCCAAGGCGTGCAAGCCGCTCGCCCACGGCAGCGGCAACAGCGCCGCCGACGCCTGAATCAACTTCATCGAAGATGAGCGTGCGGCCGGTCTCGTCTCCTTCCAGCGCCACCTTCAGCGCCAACAGGAAACGTGCCAGCTCGCCGCCTGATGCGATGCGGTCGATGGGGCCGGCTTTCATGCCCTTGTTGGTGCTGGCCTCGAAACGGACCTGCTGCGTGCCAAGCGGCCCGAACTGTTCGGCAGGCAGGTCGCTGATGGCGGTGACAAAGGTCGCTCCGTCGAGTTTCAGTGGCGGCAGCTCGGTGCCGACCGCCGCATCTAGGGCCTGAGCTGCCCGAAGCCTGTTGGCAGCCACGACCGCGGCGATCTTGCGGTAATAGTCGCGCCACTGCCGCTCATTGTCGGCAAGGCCTGCCAGCGCACCGGCAGAATCCTCTATCCCGGCAAGGTTTGCCGCAAGGCGGGCATGAACATCAACAAGCCCGTCGGGTTCGCAATCATGTTTGCGTGCCTGCTGGCGAAGCTCATGAAGCCGGTCATCGACAACCTGAAGCCGCCCAGGATCATTCTCCAGCGCATGCCCAGCGCCGCTGATGGCTGCGCCGGCCTCTGACAATTCGGCATCTGCACGTTCAAGCGCCGATTTTGCCTCGTCCAGAATGCCACCGGCAAACGGTACAGCTTTCTCCAGCGCCGCAAGCGCACGCCCGATGGTCGACTGCGCGCCCGTTTCGCCGAAAATGGCATCGTCGGCAACGCCAAGGCTCTCGCCGATGCGTCCGACATTCGCCAGTCTCTCGCGCTCGGCCGACAACTCGGCCTCTTCGCCGGTGCCTGGTGCCAGCAGGTCGAGCTGCTCCACAGCATCGCGGAGCCATTCTTCCTCGGCACGCGCCTTTTCAAGATCCTGCTTGGCACGGGCAAGGTTGCGTTGCGCCTGAAGCCAGTTTTCCCAGCCGGATTTCAGCTTTTCCAAAACGTCGTCATGACCCGCGGCACGGTCGAGCAGTGTGATATGTGTCGATGTATCGAGAAGGCCACGCCCCTCGAACTGCCCCTGAATTTCGACAAGCGTATCGCCGACATCACGAAGCAGAGCAGCCGAAACCGGAACATCGTTGATGCTGGCCGATGACTTGCCGTCGGCCTTCAGCCTGCGGCGCAGGATCAGTTCTTCGTCCGGAGGGATATCAGCCTCGGCGAGACGGCCCCAGACCGGGTGAGATGCATCAAGGTGGAAGACAGCTGTTACATGTGCCGCATCCGCACCTTCGCGGATCAGCCGGAAATCCGCCCGGCTGCCAAGCGCAAGGCCCAGCGAGTCGAGAAGGATGGATTTGCCCGCGCCGGTCTCGCCGGTGAGAACCGTCAGGCCGCCTTCAAAGGAAAGCGTCAGACGTTCGATCAGGACGATGTTGGATACGGTCAGGCTGTGCAGCATCACTCGACATCAAAAAGCGAGGCGACGGTATCAACCGTGCGCTGGAATATACCTTTCGGAAGCGATCTTTCCGGGTCTTCGGCAAGGGCCAGGAGCTCGCTCGTCCAGAAGGATTCGGGATAGTTATAGACCGCGACCGACCCGACGCGGCTTGCCTCGTCGATCAGACCGATCGCCAGATAAGCCTCAACCATCCGGTACAGCGCTTCGGGCACCTGATTGCTTGTCTGATATTCGCGCACGACGCGTTCGAACCTGCGAAGAGCGGCCGCATAGTGCCGACGCTCGATATAGAATCGTCCGACCGCCATTTCCTTACCGGCAAGATGCGAGCGCGCAAGGTCGGCTTTCAGCCTCGCATCTCGGCCGTAAGTGCTGTCCGGATAGCGAAGAAGAAGATCTTCAAAGGCATTCAGCGCAAGAAGCGTCATCTCGGCGTCACGCTCTACGTCGACGATTTGCTCGTAATAGGACAGCGCCTTCAGATAATAGGCGTATTCCACCATTTCATCCGCCGGATTCAATTCGATGAACCTTTCCAGCGAGGCGACGGCGCGCGGATAGTTGTTATCCTGATAGAATGACCATGCCGCCATGATCTGCGCCCTCACGGCAAGGTCGGAATAGGGGTGCTGGCGCTCAACCTCTTCGAATTGTGGTGCAGCCTTTTCAGCGTCCCCGCTGAGTGCCATAGACAACGCCTCGTCATAGAGCTTGTCGGCTGGGCGCTCGACCTGTTCCGGTGCGTCAGGAGAGGCGCAACCCGCAAGGGCAACAGCAAGAACTGCAATCGCAAGGGAATGACGGGAGATCAGGTGATGGGCCAAGGTGGCTCTCCAGCAGGACGAAGGATTTACCGGCAGGGGCGTAACACCGCCCGGGCACCGTAAGAAAAGACAATAGCCGCAAGCGCGTCGGGTGAAAAGACGCCAGTTGGGTTCCAAATGACGCGCGCAACGGCTGTTGCCGGGATGCCTGCGTTTCGGTGTTGTGGGGTGATGGGAATGCCTAGACGGCGGCGGCCGCTGCAACCTCGGGAAGTGCGTATCCGTCCGAATGGTCGGTCGCAACGCCTTCTTCGATGATCTGATAGCAGGCCGGAGAATTCCAAAGGGTGCGGATCAGCTTGGCGCACATGGCGTGCCCGGGACGGGATGCCGTAACCTTGCCACGCGTCATCATGCCGAGGAGATAGAGGTCGCCAAGGCAATCAAGGATCTTGTGGCGAACGAATTCGCGTGGCATGCGAAGTCCACCCTCGTTCAGGATTTCACCATCCTTCACGACCACCGCGTTGCTGAGCGATCCACCAAGGGCGAGGCCGGCATTCTGCATCGCTTCAACATCGCGCATCTGGCAGAATGTACGTGCCGACGCAAGATCGCGAGCAAAGCTGCCATTGCCGTGGAAATAGTGGAAACTCTGGCGACCGATTGCGGGATCTTCAAAATCAATCTCAGCCTCGATTTCGAGGCCGTTTGACGGCTCGATCTTCGCCCATCCGCCACCATGCTCGACGGTGACCGGAGCGGTAACGACCAGTGTGCGACGACGCACCGGAAGTGTGGTGATGCCTGCGCGCAGGATTGCTTCTACGACCGGCAGGCTGCTGCCATCAAGGATGGGTGCCTCGCCTGAGTCGATCTGGACGATGGCGTTGTCGACGCCAAGGCCGGCAAAGGCGGCCATGATATGCTCAACAGTCTCAAGGCGTACCCCGTCCTCGTTGGAAATCCGCGTGCACAGCCGCGCCTGCTCGACATTGTCGGGATGCGCGTTGATGGTCTGACGGCTCTCGGTGATGTCGATTCGGCGGAACTGAATACCTGAATTTGGAGCTGCCGGGTGTATCTCGACCCGGACAAATCTGCCGGAATGCAGCCCGATACCATCAAAGGAGATGACATTGCTTACTGTGGTCTGCATCGATTGTTCACTGTGCATAAACGAGATAGTCCCGGGTGGTATTATGTGTCTTTCCGCGATCTGCTTCGCGGTGATGGCCCTTTGCCAAGCAAGAGACTACACATGAAGTAATAAACGCCGGGTCGCCACAATCAAATCACATTTGGTTACCGGTTGTTACAACAACCATAAATGCTAACCTGTTGCTTGCTATAGGAAAGGGGCCCGGCATCATACCAGGCCCCTGTTCTGCTTTCACACCCTTGCGGCGTTACACACCGCGCATTCAGGGTGAATCGCTTTAGTTTGCCTGCCGGCGCAGGAATGCCGGAATTTCCAGATCGTCCGATTGCTTGTCCAGCGCTGCAGGCTCGGGCATCTGGCTCATCACATCGGCCCGTGGCAGATCGAGGATCGACGGCGTGTGGGCTTTTGACAGCTCCTCGGCTACGGCTTCTGCCGGTGTTTCGACCTCGGGCTCACGCCGTTCTGACACAGCCTCGTCTGCAGGCTTTGTCGTCCACAGGTTCGAGATCTTGTTGATCAGGCTGGTCTTGCCGCCGGCAGGTCCGGTTTCCGGCACAGACTCGCTTTCTGGCATGGCAACCGGTTCCGCCGGCACAAAGGCGCAGTGCGGCGTGGTCAACTCCTCTGGCGTGTCTGCGACCATCACATTGTCCTTGTCGGCATCAACAGCCACGTCCTCGTCTGCTGGATCGGCAGCCTGGTCAATGCTGGCCGGCATGCCGGTTGCGAAGGAGGCGGCGCGCTCGTTGGCTATGGCCTGGTCGAGTGACATTTGCGCCTCGTCTTTGGCCTCTGCCGCAGTCTCGTTCTCGCGGGACAACGGCAGTTCGCGTGAGCCGCCCTTGCCAATGGCGAGAAAGGCCAGACGTGGGCTTGGCTGCGGTTCTGCAGCAGCTGGAGCCTCGTTAGCTTCGGGAAGGCCGGTTGTTGCGGCTTCCGCAGGCTCTGCCGTGGCGGATGCTGTCTCTTCAGCTGGCACCGGGGTTTGCGGCAGGGTGGGGGGTTCCGGCAGCTCTGCGACCTCCGGAACGGCGGTCGTTGTGGTTTCCGCAATTCCGGTTGGTGCCGAGATCACCGTCGAGGGACGCGAGGTCGGTGCCTTGATGAAGGTCGGCGTCTCTCGGCGGGCCGCAGCAGCTTCTATGCCTGTGGCAACAATCGAGACCCGCATGATGCCCTCCAGCTTCTCGTCGAAGGTAGAGCCGAAAATGATCACCGAGTCGGTGTCGATTTCGTCGCGGATGCGGTTTGCCGCCTCATCGACTTCGAACAGCGTCATATCCATGCCGCCGGTGACATTGATCAGCACAGCGCGTGCGCCGGCCATCGAGATGTCATCGAGGAGCGGGTTGTTGATCGCGGCCTCGGCTGCCTGGGTGGCCCGGCCCTCGCCGGATGCCTCGCCGGTTCCCATCATCGCCTTGCCCATTTCGCACATCACCGAGCGGATGTCGGCGAAATCCAGGTTGATCTGGCCGGGTTTGATCATCAGATCGGTGACGCCTGCCACGCCCTGGTGTAGCACCGTGTCGGCCATGTGGAAGGCATCAGCAAAGGTGGTGCGCTCATTGGCAATCCGGAACAGGTTCTGGTTCGGGATCACAATCAGCGTGTCGACATGGGCCTGCATCTCTTCGATGCCGGTCTCGGCCTGCCCCATACGGCGCTGGCCTTCGAAGTCGAACGGCTTGGTCACGACACCGACAGTCAAGATGCCACGTTCGCGCGCGGCGCGGGCAATGACTGGTGCGGCGCCAGTACCGGTGCCACCACCCATGCCGGCGGTGATGAAGACCATATTGCAGTCGGCAAGCTCGCTCATCACGGCTTCAATGCTTTCCTCGGCGGCAGCACGGCCGACATCGGGCTTGGAGCCGGCGCCAAGACCCTGTGTAATGGCCGACCCGAGCTGGATCTTGCGAGGGGCAAGCGAATGCGCCAGCGCCTGGCCATCGGTGTTCGCCACCAGGAAATCGACGCCGTCAAGATCGGCACTGATCATGTTGTTGACGGCATTGCCGCCGGCGCCGCCGACACCGACCACGGTGATACGCGGGCGAAGTTCCTGCATTGTCTGCGGAACGGACAGATTGATGGTCATGATTGTCTCCCTGTTGTGGTGGTTGACCATGTGGCTGCCTGTGCCGGAAACACACATGGCCTGGCAGCGATTGGATGCGGGGTATGGGCAGGGCCGGTCGCCCCCGCTGCGACGGTCGGCCCCCTTGAAAGGGTGCTGGAAAAACGCATTCGGAAATCAGTCAAACTGTTCATCATCTGAACTGCTCCTTTCTCACAGATTGTCCCGGAACCATGCGCCAAGCCTTTCGATCGGCCCGTGAGGCAGGGTTCGTGTCTGTCGTTCTGCCGGATCATCTGCTGTCAGCTTGCTGACATGGATGAGCGCGCCAACGGCGGTGGCGCTCGACCGGCTTGTTTCCTCGACTGCAAGGTTGCTGATCCCCGATGGCTGGCCGAGAACCACGTTGCGGCCGGCGAGCTGGGCACAGAAATCGGCGATGCCTGTGAGCTGGCTGGCGCCGCCGGTCAGCACAAACCTGTTGCCGGCGGCATATTCCATCCGCGCAGCGCGCATGCGGTCTGTCAGTAGCTCGATCACTTCCTCGATGCGCGGCTTGATCACGGCGCTCAGCAGGCTGCGCTCGATGGTCTTGCCGCCGGCCTCGATCACATCGCCCAGACCGGGGATAGTGATGTTGTCCGACATGCCGAGCTGAACAGCCTGGCGCACGGGCGAGGGGGCCTTGGCCATGGCATCGACCGGTGTGATTGAACCGTGTACCGCTTTCAGCCTTTCTGCCTCGCCAAGCGGCGTGGACAGAATTCTGGCGATGTCCGTGGTTACGTGCTGGCCGCCTACCGGCACCGTATCGATATAGATCAGCTTGCCGTCCATGAAGATCGCGGCAGATGACGTTCCGCCACCTAGATCGATAACCGTGCAGCCTAGCTCGCGCTCTTCCTTGCCAAGGCAGGCAAGCCCGGCGGCATATCCGGCATGAATGAACCGGTCGACACGCAAATGGTTCAGGGCCAGCGCTTCGATGATGTTGGACAGGCTGGTGCGCGAGGCGGCGACGGTCAGGTAATCGACCGACAGCTTGTTGCCGCGCATGCCTGTCGGGTCGGCGATGCCGCGCATCTCGTCGAGGCTGTAGTGAAGCGGATGGAATTGCATCAGCTGCAGCGCAGGATCGAGCGCCTGTGCACCGCAGCGGTCGAGAAGCCGGCGGATGTCGCGGCGGCTGACAGTACTGTCCGACAATGTAATGTCCTGCGTGCCAAAGGCAGAGCGTGGCCGGCCACCTGGCATCACGACGCTGACCGAGGCAACGGAGAGCCCGGCGGCGCGCTCGGCGCTCTGGACGCAATTGCCGATAGCGTCACTGAATTCGGATAGCACATTCACCTCGCCGGCGCGCATGCCTGCCGATGCGTGAGTGCCCTGGCCGATCAGGCGCAATGTACCGAGTTTGTCGACCTCGCCGATCATGCAGCAGATCTTCGAGCTGCCGATGTCGAGAATGGCAAACGGCTTGTGGCTGTTGCGTCGGGTTCCGAGTCTCATGTCTCTCTCCCTTTGCCGCGAACCGGAATATTCGGCTCGACAATCATCTGGTCGGGCACACGCATGTCGATTATCGCTAGATCGCGGTCGATGATCCTCTTGCTGTGGTCGATCACCGCGAGGCGTGACCAGGCTGTGCGCGGGTCGGTCTCGGGGAGGCGGACCCGGATGCCGTTGCGAAGATGGACGTCCCAGCGCCGCTCGGACTGGTAGGTGACGGCCCACACCTCGGCGAAAAGCTCTGGTTCGGTGCGAAGTATGTTCAGCAAAGGTGCGGCGTTTGGCGCGGCACTGCTTCCCGCGACCACGGTGAGATGACCGAAGGCAGCCGGGTCGGCGCCGGAGATGATGTCGCCATGCTTGTCGATTACACGGTGGCCGGCCTCGGTCTGCAGCAGCGCCATTGGAACCCGTTCGGTCAGGATCAGTCGGATGGTTGAGGGCATGCGGCGCTCGACCGCGATCTCACGGACCCAGCCGATGGTGGCGAGGCGTTCATGCAGTGAAGGAAGCGAGATTGTCAGCATCGGTTGCCCAAGGGTGAGCTCGCTGGCGGCGATCAGGACTTCTTTCGGCGTATGCGCCCGCCCCTGAACCTCGATGGTCTGAAGGCGAAGGCCGGCATCGGCGCTGGCAGCGAGAAATCCGGTCGACAGCCGGTTGCGTTCCGCATAGCTGAAAATGCCGGTGGCAAGCAGCCCGGCCATCATCGCGCCGGTGACCACGACACGCAGGCTCGGCTGCCTGAAGGGGCGTGCCATGCCTGCCTCGACGGTCCGCTCGGGCGGCGGCAGGTCCGTGGACCGGTTTGCCCCGATATTCGCGGCTGTGGCCGTCCCCTTGCCGGGACGCATGAACGGGATCAATCGTCGCATTGCGCAGTCTCCAGCAGGTGATTGACGAGTTCTTCTCCGGACAGGCCGACAAAGCGGGCCTGTTCCGGAACAAGCGAGGTGGCGGTCATGCCGGGCACGGTATTGATCTCGAGCATGAAAAGCTGGCCACGATCCTCGTCCCAGCGGTAGTCCGCCCGAATGACGCCGCGGCATCCAAAATGGCGATAGGCGCGTTCAGCCCAGTCGCAGGCCTGAAGCGTGACTTCCTGCGGCACGTCGGCCGGCAACACATGTTCCGAGCCGCCAGGGGCGTATTTCGCGTCGAAATCATAGAAGGTGACCTTCGGCTTGATCTCGGTGACGCAGAGCGCGGTGCCGTCGAGAACCGACACGGTAAGCTCGCGGCCGGGGATATAGGGCTCGGCGATCAGTTCGGTGGCGATGTCCCACTGGCTTCGCGCCGGCGGGCCTTTGCTGTCGGCCTCGACGATGACGACGCCGACGCTGGAGCCGTCATTGCGTGGCTTGATCACATGCGCACCGGTGAAGTCGGCAGGATAGACATTGCCGTCCTCGACCAGCAGCAGGTTGGCTGGCACGTTGATGCCGACCTCGGCAAGCATGCGCTTGGCGCGGACCTTGTCCATGGCGTTTGCCGACGCCAGAAGGCCGCTATGGGTGTAAGGGATGTTCATGATGTTGAGCAGCCCCTGGATGTTGCCATCCTCGCCGATCTGGCCATGCAGCGCATTGAACACACGCGCCGGCTTCATCTCGGCCAGAGTGGCGGCGATATTCCGGTCGACCTCGATCTCGATGGCATCCCATCCGGCATTGCGCGCTGCCTGACCGCAGAAGCTGGCAGTGACGCGGCTGACGCGTGCCTCGGATGTCCAGCCGCCCATCAGGACGGCAACACGTTCACCTGTCATGCGCTGCCTCCTTTGTCTGACTGGTCCTGGGGATCGGCCTGCCCGTCGGCAAGCGCACCCACGCGCCTGATTTCCCAGCGCAGTGCCGGACCGCCGCGCGCGTTCACGCGGTGCCGTACGGTTTCGCCCAGCATCTCGATGTCATGTGCCGAGGCATCGCCGGTATTGATCAGGAAGTTGCAGTGCTTTTCCGAGACCTGGGCGCCGCCGACAACAAGGCCGCGGCATCCGGCTGCATCGATTTCCTGCCAGGCCTTGCCGTCTGGCGGATTGGCAAAGGTGCTGCCGCCGGTGCGCACGCCCCGAGGCTGGGCATCGCCGCGGCTGGTTACGATTTCCTTCATGCGCGCCTTGATGGCGTCTGTCTCGCCGGGGCGTGCCTGCAGCTCGGCATGGGTGAAGATCCAGTCGGCCGGGGCATCTGTATGGCGATAGGCCATGCCCATCTCCACCGGGGTGGCGTTCACGGCCCGTCCCTGGCGGTCAAAGCCGTGGGCACGAATGGTGATGTCGCAGAATTCGCTGCCATAGGCACCGGCATTCATCCGCAGGCCGCCGCCGACCGTTCCCGGAATGCCGATCAGGAATTCCAGCCCGGCCAGGCCGTTGCGCGCGGCATATCGTGCGACATCGGCATCGGTGGTGCCGGATCCGGCGGTAACGATTTCACCATCATGGCTGATGGTGTTCATATGCGCGCCAAGCCTGACGACGACGCCCGGAATACCGCCGTCACGCACCAGCAGGTTTGACCCTGCGCCGACGGGCAGTACCGGAATGTCCGCCGGGCAGGCGGCGAGAAAGTTGCCAAGATCGGCAGCATCCGCCGGGCTGAAAATGATATCTGCCGGACCACCGACACCGAACCAGGTGTGGCGCGCCATCGGCACGGCCTCGCCATAGTCGCCGCGAACGGCGGGAAGACGTTTGATCAGCGAGCCAGTCATGATCCTGTCTCCCGCAATGCGTCCATCTCTTCAGGAAGACGTGCCGCCCAGCCGGTGATGTCTCCGGCGCCAAGGCACATCACAAGATCGCCTTCGCCGGTGCGCGAGATGATCTCGGCTGCCAGTGCTTCCGGTCCCTGCAGGGCGGCCGGACCGCGATGCCCGCGGTCGCGCAGCCCGTTGACCAGATCATCGCGGCTGACCCCGGGGATCGGCGTCTCGCCGGCGGCATAGACATCGGCGACGAGAACTTCGTCGGCATCATTGAAACAGCCGCAGAAATCATCGAACAGGTCGGCAAGGCGGCTATAGCGATGCGGCTGTACGACAGCGATCAGCTTGTTGGTGCCGCACAGCATGCGTCCGGCCTGAAGGGCTGCGCGGATTTCCACCGGGTGGTGCCCGTAATCGTCGATCACGGTAACCCCGCCGCTGATCCCTTTGGTCTCGAAGCGCCTGCCGACCCCGCCGAAGCCGTCAAGGGCTGTCGTGATGCGGTCTGGAACCACACCCATCTCGAGTGCCACCGCAATCGCGGCGAGACAGTTCTGGACATTATGCTCGCCAAGCATTGGAAAGCGCACACTCGGCATCATTTCGAACCCACCGGCGGTGCGGTCGGACAGCATTACGTCGAACAGCATCGCCGCGCCGTCGACACGCAGGTTGACGGCGCGCACATCGGCGTTCGCCGACATGCCGTAAGTGATGACCCGGCGATCCTTTATGCCGGCCATCAGGCGCTGCACGGCCGGATGGTCGATACACAGGGTGGCAAAGCCGTAGAAGGGAATGGAAGCGACGAAATTCAGGAAGGCCTGTTCCAGCGCGTCATAGGTGCCGTGATGGTCGAGATGCTCCGGATCGATATTGGTGACCACGGCGACAGTCGGGTTCAGCTTGGCGAATGATCCATCGCTCTCGTCTGCTTCGACAACCATCCACTGGCCGCGGCCAAGGCGGGCATTGCTTCCCCATCCGGTGATGATGCCGCCATTGATCACCGTTGGATCGACGCCGGCGCTGTCTAGCAGGGTCGCCACCAGTGACGTGGTCGTCGTCTTGCCGTGTGTGCCCGCAACGGCGACAGACCAGCGAAGCCGCATCAGCTCGCCAAGCATCTCGGCGCGGTGCACGATCGGAATGAACCGCTCGCGCGCGGCGGTGACTTCGGGGTTGTCCGATTTGATTGCAGTCGAAATCACCACGATCGAGGCATCGGCCACATTTTCGGCCGCCTGGCCGCAGATGACCTTGATGCCCTTGTCGCGAAGGCGGCGCACATTGGCGTTTTCAGAGCTATCGCTTCCCTGCACCTGATAGCCGAGCTCGAACAGGATTTCGGCGATGCCGCTCATGCCGATGCCGCCGATGCCGGTGAAATGCAGGGTGCCTATGGACAGGGGAAGTTCACTCATCAGGCGCTCCTGCTGCCGCTGCTGGTGGCGAGGTCGAGGGCATAGCCGGCAATTGTGTCGGCGGCGTCTGCTGCAGCGAGGCTGCGTCCGCAATGTCCCATTGCGGCAAGTGTCGGCATGTCCGACAGATATGATGTGATCCGCGCTGCCAGAGCCGCCGCGTCCAGCTCTTCCTCGGCAAGGCAGATGCCGCCGCCGGCAGCTTCCAGCTGGCGCGCATTTGCGGTCTGGTGGTCGTCCATCGCGCCGGCGAAGGGGATCAGAATGGCGGGGCGTCCCGATGCGGCCAGTTCGGCGACGCTGGAGGCGCCGGCACGGCTGATCACAAGGTCGCTCTTGGCAAATCTGTCCGGCATATCGTCAAAAAATGTGCTGATTTCCGCGTCGATCCCGATGTCGCGATAGCGGGCCTGCAGCATGTCCACCTGTTCGGCGCGGCATTGCTGGGTGACACGTACCTTTGCGCGCAGCGCCGGGTCGATCTGTGCCAGCGCATCGGGAACCATGGTTGCGAAGACGGACGCGCCAAGCGATCCACCGACAATGGTCAGCTCCATGGTGTCGCGATCCCGATCTGAAAGCTCTTCAATGTCGAGGAAGGCCGCACGGACCGGCATGCCGGCAACGAAATGCATGACCTTGTCGGGAAGATTGCGCGTGCCTTTCCAGCTCAGCGCAAGATGGCCGCACCAGCGTGCCAGCAGATGGTTGGCACGCCCGAGATGGGCATTCTGTTCATGCAGTACGGCCGGAATACCGGTCAGACGTGCGGCCAGCATCGGCGCAAAGGAGGGATAGCCGCCAAATCCGACCATGGCGGCAGGCCGCCTGCGCCGCAGCATGGCAAGCGCGATGAGCACACCGGCGCCAAGCTGCAGTGCTGCACGCGCCTTGCGGAGCAGGCCGCGCTGGAAGGGTGAGCCTGCCGGCAACACGCTGAAGGATGCTCCCGACAGCAGCCGTGCGCCGCGCCGGTCGGTCATCATCATCGTATCGGCACCACGCCGCGCCAGTGCCTCGGCGACGGCAACCGCAGGAAATACATGGCCGCCGGTGCCGCCTGCAGCAAGCGCGATCAATGGACGGGAAGGCGACGTCATGACGACACCTCCTGCAGATTGCGCCGGCCGGGAAGGACATAGGGCGCGCGACGCCTCGTCAGGGCGAGGATCAGTCCCATTGTCA
>JAKMFG010000302.1 GCA_022425565.1 Alphaproteobacteria bacterium | reverse complement strand
ATTATGAAAACACCCACTAAGGCAGCGGCTATTGCAGACCAGGTTGTAAAACCAATTTTCTCACCCAAGAAAAATCTGCCTAGCAACGCAGCAAAAAACGGAGCTGTCGCAAATAGCAATAGTGCGTTGGCTACTGAAATTTTCTGGATGGAATAGATGCCGCCAGAATAAGCTGCAAGCAGGGCAAAGCCGCCGATCAATCCAGCATATCCTGTATTTATCAAGGATGAGATAGGGTTGGATTTATTCAGACAAGCAATGATCAATAATAAGAAAAGCGAGAGGCTTATCGAACGATATAGCAAGATTTGCCATACATTGGCTGCCTCGATAAGGCGCACGCCAATACCTACAGTTGACCAAAGCACTCCTGCAGCCAACACCAATGCCATATCGATTTTGATTTTATTTGACGGCATGTTCTGCTCTGCTTTGCACTCATTCTAAGTCGATTTAGCGTTCAAATGCTGGAAACAGCAAGGCTCTCTATCAATGCCATCTGGCGCTGACATAAATTCAAGAATCCGACTGCTATGGAAGTAGCGGGCAAGCCACATGAACATAGCCATCCAAAAAGGAGGAATTAATGTGGGTCCGAACCATCAAAATCACGTTTGCCAATGAATTGATGAAACATTCAGTCAGGTCACACCTGTCTGAAACCATTGATCTAACCGAAAGCATGCTTCTCGTTTACAGAGTAGACCTCTCTGCAAATGTGTCTTTGGTAAACCACTTTTTCCCCAGCAAAGAAGCCTTGGAAAACTTCTCTGAAAAATTAAAACCCATCCGTGAGCAACTCAAGGCAATGGGGGCGAAGGTCGAGATCAATGATGGGCCAGTTTGGGGATTCAAGGTCGCCGGCAATGTCACTTTGGATATGCTTTCAAATGGGATGGACGGGGATACAAAGGGTTAGCTTTGGTTACGGTCCTTAGCTGGCAGCACGCATCTGCAATGTCTTTGCTCATTTATGATATGGTTGCGCCCCAAGGTTGAGAAGGAAGCAACCTATCGCTCGCTAGAATGGTGAAGGTTTCTATGATTACGCCCTCCAGACACATCACCTCTCTTGTTGCTGGTGTTACGCTGTTGTTCAGCATTGCTGCCGGGGCGGCCGGCGAGGCCAGTGCTGATGCCAGTGCAGAGGAATATGAGCGCGGTTTCCAAGCGCTGGAGGCCGGCAAGTTCGATGAGGCGCTGTATTATATCAGCCTCTATGCCGCCAATGGCGATCCGCGTGCCCAATACACGATGGGGGTCATGCACGGCAAAGGTGCCGGTGTGGACCAGGACGACCGCGAAGCCCTGCTGTGGTTTCTCGCGGCAGCAGAATCAGGTCACATGCTTGGGCAATATGCAGCGGGTCTGGCATTTGATCAGGGCCGCGGCATCGACCGCGATTTCGATAACGCCGTGCACTATCTTCGGGAAGCGGCGCTGAACGGACATGCGGCGGCACCGGTTCAACTTGGCAATGTCTATTTCGACAAGACAAACCCTGACGCCGATCATGCCAAGGCCCATTTCTGGTGGACCATAGCTGAACGCCGGAACGCGCCCGGCGCACGCCAGAACCTTGGCAAGCTGGCAAGAACCATCAGTCAGGCGGACAAGCAGAGGGCCGCCGCATATCTGGATTCATGTGCCAAGGCGACCCTGCGAAACTGTTTTCCGCGAACCCCCTAGCGACAAAGGGCCAAAACCATCAGGGCGCATCGGCGCTCGCCCCGAAAGGATGGGCAGGACCGGATGCCTGAAATGAATGAAAGCGTGACCCTGCTGGCCTGCCAGATCGATGTCCCGGCCATGACCACCGCGACAGAACGGGACGCGCATACAGACCGCGTTGCAGCCGCCATTGACGGTGAGCTAACAGCCGGCGGGCCGGTCGATCTTGTCGTCCTTCCCGAACTTGGCACCCTCGAATATGCCCGTTCCTGCTTCGACCAGATCGACGAGATGGCCGAATCTCTGGAGGACAGCCCGACGATCAACCGGCTTCGCCAGGTGGCGATGGCGCACCGGACCCCAGTCCTTGCCGGTATGGCACGCCAGGCCGATCCGCAGGGCCCGGCAGGCGCGGCCAATATCACTCACTATATCACCCAGACACTGATCGGGGCTGATGGCGGCATTGCCGGGCATTACGACAAACTGCATATCGCGCAGTTCGGCGATTCCACAGAAAAGGACTATTTCACAAGGGGCGACCGGCTGCTGGTATTCGAAGCGGGCGGCTTCACCTTCGGGACAATCATCTGTTACGACATCCGCATTCCAGAGCTGTCACGCATACTGGCCCGCCGGCACGGGGTCGATGTTATCCTGCACCCGACGGCCTTCTGCCGGGATGAAACCTTTCACACATGGCATGCGTTTGCCACCACAAGAGCTGTTGAAAATCAGGTCTATTTCGCCAGCTTGAACCGGGCCGGCACCGATTTTGGCGAGTCCATGCTGATCGAACCGTGGATGGACGAAACCGTGCCACTGCAAAGACTGGGTACCGACGAGACATTTGCCCGCTGGACCCTGTCACGGGCGACGCTTGATCACGCCCGGGCACAGTATCCCTTCCTGCAGGATGCCCGTGAGGATTACGACAGGCTGCCAGCAGCAGCAGAGCGGAAATAATCTGGCCTGCCACGCATGGATCAACCTGCAAAATTCGTGATACGGTTTTTCGAAACGGTCACTCACGGAGACCCAGCATGATTACCTCCGTCACCGTCGCCGAAAAAGGTGACGTTCTTGTCTGCGCCAATGGTGGCGAACACGATATGCGGTTCCACGCGGTCTGGCTGCGGGACAATGCGCCTGATGCCAACACCAGGTCACCCCAGAACGGCCAGCGGCTGATCAGCATCACCGATATCCCTGATGATCTGGTGATCCGCTCGGCCGAACTTGCAGGCGGCAAGGTGATGGTCCGCTTTTCCGACCGCGATCAGGACATCGCCTTTGAACCCGACTGGCTTTCCGCGCACAGCTATGACACGGCACCCGCGGCAAGCGGCTTCCGGCTGGCTCCCGATGTGGAGGCCTGGGACCAGCGCCTTAGCAACGCCATGCCCTGTGCGGATTTTGACGCACTGCATGATGACCCGGCCGTGCTGCTCGACTGGCTCCAGGGGCTGAACCGCCATGGCGTCGCCAAGGTCAGTGCTGGTCCGGTCGAGAGCGGCGCACTGCTGGATGTGGCATCGCTGTTCGGCTATGTGCGTGAGACGAATTACGGCAAGTGGTTCGAGGTCAGGACCGAGGTGAACCCGGTCAATCTCGCCTATACGGGCCTTGGCCTGCAGGCACATACCGACAACCCTTACCGCGACCCGGTTCCGACCATGCAGATCCTGTATTGCCTTGAAAACTCGGCCGAGGGCGGGGACAGCATCGTTGTTGACGGCTTTGCCTGCGCGCGCCGGCTGCATGAAGAAAACCCCGAGGATTTCGAGCTGTTGAGCCAGCACTGCGCCGCCTTCTCCTATGAAGGCTCGAAGGGCGTTGCCCTGCATTCCCGGCGCCCGATGCTGGAGTGCACGCCAGACGGCGAGTTGACAAGCGTACGGTTCAACAACCGCTCTGCCGCAGCCTTTACCGACATCCCCTTCGACAAGATGAATGCCTATTACCGGGCCTACCGGCGGCTTGGCGAACTGGTGGACGACCCGCAGATGCAGGTCGCTTTCAAGCTGCAGCCGGGCGAGTCCTTCATTGTCGACAACACACGGGTGCTTCACGCCCGCAAGGGATATAGCGGGGACGGCACACGCTGGCTTCAGGGCTGTTATCCGGACAAGGACGGGATGAAATCCAAACTGGCGTCCATGATCAGTGAGCAAGGGGCACAATCATGAACAGCACTACCGAAGAGGTGATCACCACCATCATCGATATATTCACCAATCAGGGTGACGAGGAATATCTCGGCGAGCCCGTGACCATTTCAGAACATATGCTGCAGGCAGCGCATTTTGCCGCCGAGGCGGGCGCCGACGAGACCACCATCGTCGCCGCGCTGGTCCACGACATCGGCCATTTCACCTCCGAGCACGGATCCTTCACCATGGAAGACACCAAGGACAGGTTCCATGAACATGCCGGGGCGCGCATCCTTGCGGGGGCTTTCCCGCCGCTCGTGGTCGAGGCGGTGAAGAACCATGTGGATGCCAAGCGCTATCTCTGCGCTGTGGACAGCGCCTATCACGATGGGCTGTCCGACGCCTCGGTCCATTCGCTGAAACTTCAAGGTGGCCCGATGAATGCCGATGAACGCGCCACCTTTGAGGAAAACCTCTATCTCGACCAGATTCTGCTTGTCCGGCGCTGTGACGACAAGGGCAAGGTTGCAGGCCTCGATGTACCGCCGCTGGACCATTACCTGCCAATGATGCGGCGTGTGCTGCAAGGCTGATACCTGTCAGGAGTCTCCCCGATGCTTGCCCTTTACTACTCTCGCAAATCCTGCGCATACGCGCCGCATATCCTGCTGCATGACGCCGGCGCCGCGTTCGAGGCGCGCCACATCGATTTCGCGACCGGCGAGCAGAACGGACCCGAATTTCTGGCGATCAATCCCAAGGGGCGCGTCCCTGCCCTCGTCACGCCGGACGGGATTCTGACCGAGAACCCGGCCATCCTTCTCTACATCGCACAGACCCATCCACAGGCCGGGCTGGCACCGACCGAGCCCTTTGCACTGGCGCGCGCGCAGGCCTTCAACATGTTCCTTGCCTCCACCGTCCATGTCGCCCATGCGCACAAGCACCGGGGCACGAGATGGGCCGATGACCCTGCCGCCCATGCCGCGATGACCGCGAAGGTGACAAGCAACATGGAGATGTATGCAGGCATGATCGAAGAGCATTATTTCAAGGGGCCATGGGTGCTTGGCGACAGCTATTCGATCTGTGATCCCTATCTTGCGCTGATCACCAGGTGGCTTGGCGATGACGGCGTCAGGCTGGCGGACTTTCCAAGGCTCGAGGCGCATGATGCGCTGATGCGCACCAGGGCGTCGATGCAGGCCGTGCTGCCGCTCTACGACTGACATATGCGCCCAAAAAACAGGGCCGCGCCGGATATCTCCGGCACGGCCATATGTTACGCAGCTTTCAGACCGGCGGCCTTGCGCCGCCCCGCCTCAGGCTGATTTCCAGGGACCAAAATCCTTACCGGTCTCGACAATCTCATACATGATGCAGGGCTCGTCGCCATCAACCCAGCCATCATGGCCCGGGGCGAAGTAATAGGCGTCACCCGCCTTCACGGTGATCTCGCTGCCGTCATCATGAATGCAGGTCATCTGGCCTGCGACGATCACGCCGACATGACCTGCCTGGCAACTGTCGCCACCGACTACCGGCTTGATACATTCCGACCAGCGCCATCCCGGCTGCAGAATAAGCCTCGAGGCATTCATGTTGCCGAGTTTGACCACCTCGACTTGCGCTTTTGGCGGGGACTTGACCTCGTCCGCGTCATCAAAGGATTTCTTGTACAGATTCGCCATGGTTCTCTCCCTTAAATCGACTTTATTAAAACTGTCTTGCCTTCAAAACCCTCCAGCCACCCGGTCTGTTGCCACCCGGTCTGTTGCCGGTCGGTGCGGAGCATGGCGCCAGAAATCTGGCACCGGCAGCAGCAATGCAGCTGCATATTAGAAAAATCGTAACTGAAAAACAGGCGGGGGGAAACCTGCGCGCTGAATGCGAAAAACCAAGACGGTGGCACGACAGGGGCACGACAGGGGCACAACAGGGGCACAACAGGGGCTTGCCAGGCGATCTAGAAGGTGCTCATGACAAGCCCGAGGACGATTTTCGACTTGCGGATACGGTTCTCGCGCTGGACAGGCGTATATAGCATGTGCCGCATTGATGACGGGCCGCTATCGGCTGTCGATGCCGCGTGGCCGCCTGACAGCTTCACACTGTAGGTCAGCCTCGCCTTGTTGTCGGCTTTTGATTTGTCATCATCCCGATTCGACAGGGTCAGCGACAGACGCTCGCTGAACGACAGCGTGACCCCCGCCTCGCGTCCCTTGACCTTGTAGCCGCCATCACCCTTCCAGCGAAAGGTCCGGTAGGAGACAACCGGCTTATAAAGGGTGTCAAACGCATAGGAATATTTCAGGTCGGTGCCGTTCTGCACCTTTTCTTTCACACCCTTGTAGGTCTTTTCGCCGGACGCGCGCATGTAATGATTGGCACGCAGGCTGCCGCTGGAGGTCAGATATTCAAGGCCGACACCGAACCGTGCATGGCCGGCGCTGAATTCATGGTCGTAGAAGACATTTCCGCCATAGATTTCTTCCTCGGTTTCGGAAAGCTGGCGCATGCCGAGACCGACATTGGCCGTAGTCCGTCCATCCAGACGCGACGCCGACAGCTGGGTGAAGGTGGCGCGGCGGTCCGTTTCGTCGAGCTTGATGACAGCCGTCACCTCGCCGCCGACTACCCAGTCTTCCTCAACCAGCGACAGATCGACATGCTTGATATTGTCAGATTCGAAACTGTCTCCAAGCCCGCTCACAAACCCTTGGATTTGTCCGATGATGCCATCCTTGGCCGTCTGCTTGACCTTGTCGGTTTGGCTTTCCTCGCCCGTTACTGGAACGCTCAGAAGGCTGAGTGCGGAAACTGTAATGATGCTACGTTTCAACATTGGTCAGATCATCCGCCTACAGCACATCGACAATGAATTCAGGGGCCTTGGACCGCATCGTGACTACGCAGTCATTGCCGGCCACATTGCACCGGCCACCACTATTGCGGCGACGCTGCTGGATCATTCCATAGCCGGTAAACCCCATTGAGAACTTGATCTGACTGGTTGAAGGCGAGATGACGGCTGGGGTGCGGAGCTGCTGGAACGAGACATTTCGTGCGGCAACTGTGCCCGCTGTGCTCGTATCGCTTGGGCAACTCGCACCGCCAAAGTTATGCTGGTTGTCTTCGAGCGTGACCTTGTAGCTGGCGCTGCTCTTCCCGAAGCTGTTCGTATTCCAGCCTTTGGTGGCAAGCATCACACCACCCGAGCATGTGTAAGCTCCTTTCTCATAGGCCCAACCGGCGTTGGGGCTGCTGCCGCATTCGATCGCCGCGAAATCCACATCCCTGTTGGATTTCACATATTCGGTGTTGTCTAGCGTGTAACACCAACGTCCGGTGCCGGTCTTGCCGCGTTTATCCTCGCTGAACTGGACCGCCATCTTGTTGTAAATCTCACTGCCGATCCGCATCGCCATATAACTGTAGGTGCCGACTGACAGGGACAGCGCACCATTTGTGGGCATTGCGACATCCGCCCCGCTTTCGAATGTGACGAGCTGGCCGGTATCGCTCTCAAACAGCGGGTCGCATGCTGTGCGATAGGTTTCCAGCGTCGGTTCGGCGGCACAGAGATAAAGGCCGTAGAAGGTGACCTTTGCCCCCTGCATATCGACGTAACATCGATAGTTGTCATCTGAATCGGTGCTCAGATCGTCTGAAACTCCGTTCGCACCGACGGTACAAAGCTGGTCCTGCACGGCAGACGAAGGGACGGAAAACGCCAACCAGCAGAGTAGAGATGTGAAGACGGAAAATACCAAACGGGGCATATCGTAAACCCAGACAATCCAAACAGAACCCAACTGGGTAAAGCCTAGACAGCGCAGGAAATACCGAAAGACCGAAAATAGTGAAAACGTAAAGTTATTCTTTCCATATTGCAGGTCCAACTATGCAATATGGCAGATTTACAGGTTTCGCTTGGGGATACGGGTGCTCCGCGATGTCTCGACGACCGTTCCGGTGAAATAGCGCGCGTCATTCTCGAACAGCACCGTGCCGACCTCCATCGTCTTGGTCGGGAACATATTTGCCAGATCGGCGACTTGCATGACATGCCTCCTCTGCTTGTTCAGCCAAGAACAGAGAAGCTGCTTTCCTCGTTGATCTCGCGCTTGCGCGAATAGAACCCGACATCGATATCACGTCCGATATAGGGCAGCGTATATTGCAGCGGCGCGGCATCATGATCGGCTCCGCCCTCGCAATAATCGATCAGCGCTGCCATCATCTTGCCGGCGATCGGGGCGTTCTTGTACTGGTTGCCGCTTGATCCGCAAGCCATGTAGAAGCCGCCGAGCGAGGATTTGTCGTAGATCGGAATCCAATCGGTCGAGGCGTCATAGAGATCGACCACGCCGCGCGACTGCGACGGGATGCCAAGGCTCGGCACACGCTGACCATAGCGCATCACCTGGTTGTTCCACTGCTCGGTGAAGTCGCCGTCATATTCGCTGTCATTCTCGGTCCACATATGCGGATCGCACTCAGGATCCTCGCTGCCGATCAGGATGTTGTTGCCATGCTCCGGACGGATATAACAGGCAATGTCGCTGTCCGAGACAACCATGCCGAGGCTGTCAAAATCGAACCCTTCGGGCGCCGGCACATGCGCCACCTCCTGGCGAAGCGGCCGGGTCTTGATGGTCATCTCGTCCGTGACACCGGCGAGGCCGTTGATATGGGCTGATCCCGGGCCGGCAACATTGACGACAACCTTGGCATGAATCTCCTCGCCGGAAGCCAGTTTCACACCCCGGACACGGCCGTCTTCCTGCAGGATTTCGACAACCTCGACACCAAGTCGGAATTCCGCGCCATGCTGGCGCGCCGCATCGGCAAGGTTCTGCGAGGACAGGGCCGGGTCGGTCACATAGCCGCCGTTCGGCCAGTAGAGCGCGCCGCCGATCCTGTTGCCGTTGGCCTTGCCAAATTCCGGATCGTCGATCCGGCGCGGCGGCGAGAAGCTGTCCAGCGAATAGATCGGCATCTTCTCCAGAATAGCCGCCTCGTTCCACTCTTCGACCGGGATATCAAGGTCGCGGCTGTTCTCGAGATGCTTGTCCAGATTGCCGTTGGCCTTGGTCCGCATCACCATGCAGCCGCATTCCTTGAACTTTGCCAGCGCATGTCCGTCGGGCAGCCCCAGATACGCCTTCCAGTCACGCCAGTAGTGATAGCCTTCCCAGGCAAAGGCAGTGCCGTCAAAGGTAGAGTAATGCATGCGGATGATGGCGCATGAGCCAGCGGTCGACCCATGGCCGATCTGGGCATTGCGGTCGAGCGACATCGTCTTCCAGCCATTCTTGGCCATTTCAAAAGCGACGGCGGTGCCGATGACACCGGTACCGATGATGATTGCGTCAGGTTGCTGGCTCATGACCTCTTCCCCACTTCAGACTTGGTACTGTTGTTCAGCCACGCATCACTGCGCCGGCAGGATCATAAGGCGACGGCGCGATCACTTTCACATCACGCTCCACGCCGACGATATGCGAGGTCAGGTCTGTACCGACCTCGGCAAGGTCGGCATTGACCAGCGCCATGGCGAGCGACTTGCCGACGGTGTGGCCATACCCACCCGACGTGATAAAACCGACCTTGTTGCCTGACGACCAGACCGGCTCGTAACCGCTGGCATCGGCACCGTCTGCTGCCACATCGAGAGTGACGAGGCGTTGCGCCGGGCCGTTGCCGTCCCGTTCGGCAAGCGCTGCCTCACGGCCGACAAAGGCCTCCCTGTTCCAGTCAATCCAGCGATCCATGCCGGTCATGCCAGGCGTGTAGCCTTGGGTGAATTCAGCTGACCAGATGCCATAGCTCTTCTCAAGGCGCAGCGACAGCAGCGCGTTAAAGCCATATTCGCTGATTCCAAGATCGGCGCCCGCTTCAAGGAGCATGCGGCGCAGCGCGATATGATCGCCCATCCGGCAGTTGATCTCGTAACCGGCCTCGCCGGTCACCGACAGCCGTCCAACCTTGGCCCGGATCAGGCCGATATCGAAATCGCCGCATCCCATGAAGGACAGCTCGCCGACCGGACCGTCGGTCAGACGTTCGATCACTGCCCTGGAATTCGGACCAGACAGCGAGAAGCCGGCCATTTCCTCGCCAAGATCGCGAATGGTCACGCCATCCTGCATGTGATCGTCGAACCAGCGCATGTGCCAGCGGCGAAGATAGTAGGACCCCATGATCCACCAGGTGCCGTCACCCCAGTTGAACAGGGTCAAATCACCCTTCAAGCGGCCATCATGTCCGAGTGCGACAGCAAGCCGTGCGCGGCCCGGCGACGGCAGCTTGGTTGCAAAGACAGTGTTCAGCCATGCCTCGGCATTCGGGCCGCTGACCTCAAAGCGCGAGAAGCCGGTAATGTCGAGAAGACCAACATTTTCACGAACCGCACGGCATTCCCCGCCAACAATGTCGAACGCGTTAGACCGCTTCAGCGACGGTGTCTCGGCAAATCCCTGCGGTGCGAAATAGAGCGGCACCTCAAGGTCCCAGCTATTGCCCCAGACCGCGCCGGCAGCCGTCATGTCGGAATGGGCAGGCGCCATCTTCAACGGCCGACCGGCAGGAAGCTGTTCGTTGGGATAGGTCATCACGAACCGGCGCGAGTAGAACTGGCCGGTGGTCTGCTTGATGTATTCCTTGTTTTCGGCAAATGGGCCGTAACGGGCCACATCCATGCCGTAGACATCTGCCTCGGGCTCGCCATGGATCATCCATTCGGCAAGCGACTTGCCGACGCCGCCCCCCTGCAGGAAGCCGGCCATTACCGCACAGGCGGACCAGTAATTTTTCTTGCCGGGCACCGGCCCGACCAGCGGGTTGCCGTCCGGCGAGAAAGTGAAGGCACCATTGACCCAGTTCCGCACGCCGGCATTCTGCAGCACCGGATAACGTTCAAAGCCAAGGGTGAGCTCGTTCTCGATCCGGTCGACATCCTCCTGCAGCAGCTCAATGCCGTAATCCCACGGCGCGCCGTCCATCATCCAGTGCTGGTGGTTGATTTCGTAAATGCCGAGCAGCATGCCCTTCTGGTCCTGCCGCATATAGGTGAAGCCCTCGAGGTCGACGACGAGCGGAAGTTCCTCGTCAAGCGCCTCAACCTCGGGAATGGTCTCGGTCAGCAGGTAATGGTGCGCCAGCGGCGAGACGGGAAGCTCGATCCCGGCCATCCGGCCCACCTGCTTGGCCCACAGACCAGCGGCATTGACGACATGCTCACAGCTGATGGTTCCCTTCTCGGTCACCACATCCCAGCCCTCGGAGGTCTGGTTGAGTTCCAGCACACGGTTATGCTCGATCACCGTGGCACCGTTCTTCTTTGCCGCGCCTGCGTAGGCCAGCACCGTGCCGGTGGTGTCGACATAGCCTTCGCGGTCGGCCCAGAGACCGCCAAGAATACCATGGGTCGACAGGACCGGGCACATCTCACCGGCCTCTTCGGGTGTCACGAGCCGGACATCCTCGATGCCGATGCTCTGATAGACGCGGTAGGCGGATTGCAACCATTCCCAGCGATCCGGCGTACCGGCGAGTGTCAGACCACCAGTCATATGCATACCAACGGACTGGCCGCTTTCTTCTTCGATCTGGCTGAGGAGATCGATGGTGTAGGCCTGCAGAGAGGAAATGTTCGGATCCGCGTTGAGAGCATGGACACCGCCAGCGGCGTGCCAGCTCGATCCGGCGGTCAGGACCGACCGTTCGATCAGGCAGATATCGGACCAGCCCATTTTGGCAAGATGGTAGATAATCGAGGCGCCGACAACACCGCCTCCAATGACAACAACACGGTAATGCGATTTCATCGCGCGCTCCCCTGCACCGGAATATTCTGTGATAACTTCAATCTGCAACACAGGCTTGTCCACCCGTTTCTTTCAGGCCGACGCCTAGTTGACGGTTTTCGCCCCTTCAACGCTGCACAGGCCATCTTTGGCTGGCAAAATTGCGTGGCCATTCTATAGTGGGTTCGGGCCTTTGCGGGGCGTTCCTGTTCCGCAATCCAGCCCGCCACATTCACGGAGCCGGACTGGCAAATGGCTGTTTTTCTGCATCATGACGATCTTCCCGACGGGATTGATTTCGGCGCTTCTGTGGCCATCGATACCGAGACCATGGGGCTCAACCCTCTTCGTGACAGGCTTTGTCTTGTGCAGCTGTCATCTGGCGACGGGGATGCGCATCTGGTCAAAATCGGACTGCCGGCAAAGCCGTCACCGCGTCTCGCCGCACTCCTCGCCGACCCCTCCGTGACCAAGCTGTTTCATTTCGCACGCTTCGATCTCGCCAGCCTGATGCATGGCATCGGTCCGGTATCAGGCCCGGTATATTGCACGAAGATTGCCTCGAAGCTGTGCCGCACCTATACCGACCGCCACGGCCTGAAGGATCTGTGCTCGGAGCTGATCGGGGTCGAGATTTCCAAGCAGCAACAATCATCAGACTGGGGCGCGGCGGAGCTGTCAAAAGCACAGCAGGACTATGCAGCCAGCGATGTTCTGCATCTGCACCGGCTTCGTGAACGTCTTGATGTGATGCTGGAACGGGAGGGACGCACCACAATGGCACAGTCCTGTTTTGAATTTCTCGCAACCCGCGCCGGCATGGACCTCGCCGGGTTTGACGAACTCGACATTTTCCATCACTAGGGCGGATCCTGATGACAGACCAACAGGATGATGCCAGCCGCATACCCAGGTTTACTCCGCGGAAACACGCCGATGCCGACTCGCGTCAGCCATTCCGCACCAGCCTTATTTTTGTTGGGATCGGGATCATCCTTTCCTTTGTCACAGTGCTCTGGCTCGGTCTGTTTAACGAGCAGGACGAAATTCGCCTTGATGTAACCGACATCAAGGTTGACGAGACTGGCGAGGTTGAACTGACAGGGGCCATCTATCGGGGCCAGACGGTCCGTGGCGAACCCTATGAAATTACCGCCGATACAGCGCGCGAACGTGATACGGGCGAGGTAGACCTGTCGGCCCCTGCCGCCGAACTGACACAGAGCACCGGCGATATAGTCAATTTGACATCTCTGACGGGCGTCTATTTTCCGCAGCGCGGTGAGATTGATCTTGCAGGTGACGTGGTAATCACAAGCCGTGACACCGGAATTGTCATGACGTCACAGGCGATCACTGCGAACCTCGATGCTGGCGAGATGATCAGCGAGAATACGGTCCGCGTTGAAAATGACAGCGGCGTCATCGTCGCCGACAGCATGCAGGTCATGGAGCGTGGAGACCGCATCATTTTCGCTGGTTCACCGCGATTGACCTTGCGGGATGTCGGCGAGGCGCAATAGAATTTTTGTATGACCTGCAACCGCAGACAGGCTGCAGGAAAGAGGAGATGACGGGCAGATGGCCGGAGTAGAATTTTCCAACCGCAACGAAGACCGAGCGATGCACTGGCTGGCCATTTTGGCCGGGATTGCCGCTACAGCATTTCTTTTTTCCGGCGCAGTTCTGGCGCAGAACCCGGAGCCGATGACCGTCGAAGCAGATGATCTGCTGGAATGGAACCAGACCGAGGGCATCTATACCGCAACAGGCAATGCGGTGGCTGTCCAAGGCACCCGGACCATCCGCGGCGACGTTCTGGTCGCACGCTACGACCCAGATGCCGAAACACAGGACATTGATGTTGTTGAAGCCACTGGCGATGTGTCGTTCGAGGACGAGACGACCGAAGCAACCGGAAGCAGGCTCGTCTACAACATCACTAGGCAGGATTACAGCATCAATGGGCCAAAGGCACGCGTCACGGGCCGGCGCGGGGTCATCACCGCCAACAAGCTGATCACGCTGCAGACCGCAGACGACGAGAGCCAGACGATGACGGCGCGGGGCAATGCCGTCTATCGTGATTCGACGGGCCGCCTGTTCGCCGGCGACCTGCTTGTCGCCCTGTTCGACAGTGACGGAAGCCTGCAGACCATAGATGCCGAAGGCGCCGTGACCGTCACAACTGAGGCCGGCCGAAAGGCCGATGGGGACGCCGCGACCTATAATGCGCTGACCGAGCAGGCCACACTGACCGGCAATGTCGTGATCGTAGATGGCGAGAGCACCATGAGTGGCGGCCGCGCCGAAGTTGATTTCAAGTCCGGCAACAGCCGCATGCTGTCGTCCGGCACTGGTGGACGGGTCAGCGGCGTTCTGGTCACAAACTAGGGACTGCCTGTCAAAGACTGGAAAACCCGTTTTTTTCCGGATTTTCCGGCAGGTAACTGTTGACTGATCGTTGTGTCATGATGGATACCAAGAGACACAGTGTGCATCAGACAAGCACGGCATGACGCGATGAGTTCATCGAATTTCGACAAAATGGCGGACCTTGAACGGCAAATGGCCGGAGGTCGGGAGCCAGATAATGCGCGGCCACGCCTTGTGTCCCATACCGAGGGCCTGGTCGCCAGCGGCATCGGCAAGAGCTTCAACAAGAAGCGCGTGGTGCGCAACGTGTCGATGCAGCTTCGCCGTGGCGAGGCTGTCGGTCTGCTGGGCCCCAACGGCGCCGGCAAGACCACAACCTTCCATATCCTGGTTGGCCTTCTTCCTGCCGACGAAGGAAATGTGCAACTCGACGGCACCGATATCACCGGACTGCCCGTGTTCCAGAGGGCGCGACTCGGACTTGGATACCTTCCCCAGGAATCGAGCATTTTCCGCGGCCTTACGGTGGAACAGAACATCCGGGCCGTGCTGGAGACAACTGACGGCACAAAGAGCGACCACGACGCCATCCTCGAGGATCTGATGGCCGAGTTTTCGATATCGCACCTTCGCAACACATCGTCCGTAAACCTGTCGGGTGGTGAGCGGCGGCGTCTCGAGATCGCGCGGGCTTTGGCAATGCGCCCGACATTTCTTCTTCTCGACGAGCCGCTTGCGGGCATCGATCCGATCGCGCTCACTGACATTCGAAATCTTATTGGCCAGCTCAAAATGCACGGGCTTGGTGTTTTGATTACCGACCACAATGTCCGCGAAACTCTGGATATTGTCGATCGCACCTATATCATCCATGACGGCACCGTCCTGATGGAAGGGACACCGGACGAGGTGATCGAGCATCACGGGGTGCGCGAGGTGTATCTCGGCGACCGCTTTACCATCTGACCACCAGTCGCCCGAACGCCGGCAAATTGCTTGACACCCTGCATGGCCGGCTCTATCTAACAGCGCTTTCCGGAGTTGTGGACCGGGCCGCCAGACGGCCTGAAACCACCAACCCGGGCAAACCTTAATCAGGTGCCCACTGATGACCACAGCTACCTTCACGCCCGACGTCGTGGTGTGCCGCCTTGCTGCCACCAGCAAGAAGCAGCTGCTGCAACAGCTCAGCGCTTTGGCTGCAGCTCACGCTGGCCTTTGCGACCGCAAGGTCCTGAGCGCGATTATCTCGCGCGAAAAGCTGGGCAGCACCGGCATTGGCAACGGTCTTGCACTTCCGCACGCGGTTCTCGAACCGGCCAAACGCCCGGTGACATTGCTGGCGACGCTGGAGCAGCCAGTCGACTTCGACTCGCCTGATAATATGCCAGTCGATGTCATGGCTCTGGTTCTCGGCACTGAGGACGACAGCAACGGATATCTCTCCACCGTCAATGCTATGTCCAGAATTCTTCACCAGAGACAGGTCCAGCTTCGCGACGCAAAGAGTGATTCCGATATACGCTCTGCGCTCGGAGAACCTCAGATCGTCGCCGCCTGACATTGCTGCCAGCCGGGCTGGCCGGAAGGCCCGTCGCACGACAAGGCCTATCCAACGCACAAAAAAACCCGCCGAAAGGCGGGTTGTTTTTTGAACGAGGTTGGTGGAGCTAAGCGGGATCGAACCGCTGACCTCTACAATGCCATTGTAGCGCTCTCCCAGCTGAGCTATAGCCCCCCATATCTCGTTCGCCCCGGCGTCGCCGCTGGGGAGCCACTGTCTATCCCAGCAGCATGGCCCCGGGCAAGCAAAAAATAAGCTTCCAAACAGGATAAGAAGCCAGTGCCTGCATGCGCCGCGGAGACGCCGCGCCTTGCAGGACCTTACTCGTCTTCTTTCGGCATCCCGGGAAGGATATCGTCATCCTCGTCCAGGTCGTTGCTGATCAGCCCGGCGCTATCATCAGAATCCGCGTCGATGTCATCATCGACATTATCTTCGTCGAATTCCATGTCAGCGTCATCCGAGTCGGCTTTGTCACCGTTATCGGCAGCGGTCTCTACTTCTTCTTCAGCCTCTTCGTTGGCCGCCTCGACCGCTGGCACCTGTGCTGCCTTTACGCTTTTGGGGGTCGCCCGGCCACGCCGGCTGCGGATCACCGCCTCGGGGTCAAACTCCGTCTGGCACCCGGGACATATGATTGGTGTCCTGTTGAAATCATAATAACGCATGCCACAAGACAGGCATGTACGTTTCAAACCGAGATCTGCCTTGGCCATAAAAATACCCACGCTCTGTACACGGGAGCCGTTATGAAATTTGGCAAGTGGCCCCCTTATTAACAGCGATTTGATACAAATTCTGATGGCTGTCAAAGCAATTCTTCCAGCTGTGCATTTTTCTCGCATTCATGGACAGCGCAAGCCGAGACTTACCGGCGAGATTGCCTCGTGCCGGTCAAGGATGCTATCTGTTCGCCAAGCGTCAGCTATCACCGGTTTCGGGCCGGCGCGCCACTGCCAAGACACGGTTTAATTCATGTCCAACGACAACAACCTGACACGTTCCGAAATCCTGACATCGGGCCATCATGGCGGCCTGACCGGACAGTTCGATGTACCCGGTGACAAATCGATCTCGCATCGCTCTTTCATTCTGGGTGGTCTTGCCATTGGCACCACACGTGTCACCGGACTTCTGGAAGGTGATGATGTGATGGCAACCGGACGCTCCATGCAGGCGCTTGGCGCCGGCATCACTCACGACAGCGACGGCGGCTGGACCATCACGGGTGTCGGCACGGCTGGCCTCGTATCGCCCGAAGCGCCACTTGATCTTGGCAACAGCGGCACCGGTGTGCGCTTGCTGATGGGCGTTGTCGCCGGACTACCGGTGACGGCGACATTCTGCGGCGATGAATCACTCAGCCGCCGGCCAATGGCACGCGTCACCGACCCGCTTGAACTCATGGGCGCCAAGGTCACAGCCCGCGACGGCGGACGGCTGCCGGTCACAATCACCGGGGCCCGCACACCTCTTGCCGCCGACCATTCCAGCAAGGTGGCCTCGGCGCAGATCAAGTCGGCCGTGCTTCTTGCCGGCCTGAACGCGCGCGGCACCAGTGTCGTTCGCGAACCACATGCATCCCGCGACCATACCGAATCGATGCTTCGGCATTTTGGCGCCACCGTGCGCCAGAACGTCGAGGCCAATGGCACCCATATTGTCGAACTTGAGGGCGAGGCGGTGCTTACGGCATCAGATGTGGCCGTGCCGCGCGACCCGTCTTCAGCGGCTTTTCCGATGGTGGCAGCCCTCATCACCGAGGGCAGTGACCTGTCCATACCCGGGATCGGCATGAACCCGCTTCGCACAGGCCTGATCACCACGCTTCAGGAAATGGGCGGTGATATCGAGATCAGCAACGAGCGCACCGAGGGTGGCGAGACCGTCGCCGATCTTCGCGTTCGCCACAGCCAGCTTCGCGGAATCGATGTTCCGGCCGAGCGCGCCGCCTCGATGATCGACGAATATCCGATCCTTGCTGTCGCCGCGACACAGGCCGAAGGTACCACGAGAATGTTCGGGGTCGCCGAATTGCGGGTCAAGGAGACCGACCGTATCGCCGTTGTTGCCGAGGGCATCATCGCGGCTGGTGGCAGCGTTACCTATGACGAGGACAGCATGAGCGTGACCGGCAGCCCGGTCGCCGGCGGCATGACCATCGATTCGCAGCATGACCACCGGATCGCGATGTCCTTCCTCACACTCGGCATGGTGTCCGCGGATCCGATCACTGTCACCGGCTGCATGACGATCAACACCAGCTTCCCCGGCTTTGCCGCCATAATGAATAGCTGCGGTGCGGCGCTGGCCAGCATCGGTGACACATGATTATCGCCGTCGATGGCTCGGCTGCCAGCGGCAAGGGCACTTTGGCCAAACGGCTGGCCCTTCATTTCGATCTTGCCCATCTCGATACCGGATCGCTGTACCGCGCCTTGGGTTTGCATCTGCTGAAATCTGGCGTAACCCCTGAAAAAACTGAAGAAAATCTGGCAGCTGCCGCAGTAGAAAGCCTCGATCTGGGCCTTGCGAATTCCCCCGAAATACGGACCGATGCCGTGGCCAGCATGGCGTCGGTCATCGCAACGATGCCGGCGGTGCGCAGCGCCTTTACCGCATTGCAGCGTGATTTTGCGACGAAGCCGCCACATGGCAACGGCGCGGTTCTGGATGGCCGTGACATCGGCAGCGTGATCCTGCCCGACGCCGACTTCAAATTCTTCATCGACGCCGATATGGAAGTGCGCGCGGACCGCCGCACCCGGGAGTTGCAAGCCAAGGGACAATCCGTTATGTTCCGCGACGTTCTCGAGGATATGCGTGATCGTGACAGGCGCGACCGGGAACGCGCGAAGGCACCGCTCAGGGTGACCGACGACGCGTTTGTGATCGACACCTCCATGATGGACGCCGACAGGGTCTTCACCCTTGCCGTCGACCAGATTGCAAAATCCTCGGAATAAAAACGGGGCGTACGGACAACTGAACAGCCGTGCATCCCATTCAAAACCTGGAACCGCTGGCGGCAAATCAACCATTCGCCTCCAAAGACCCGGCCCGGGTTTCCGATATCGGCACCACGCTTTTCCAAAAGCAGCCGCGGAAACCGTGTTCAGCTTGTCCGGCCCTCATCGCCAGCTGAGGATATTATCTGCCCGTGTGCGCCAACCGTCGGCACAGGCACCAGAAGGCGAAAACGGAGATTTATTTGACATCCGAAAACACCAGTGCGGCAGACGCCGCATCCGAAAACTTTGCCGATCTTCTCGCCGAGAGCTTTGGCGAGAACACCAACATCGAAGGTAGCGTCGTTCGCGGCTTTGTTATCGGCCTGGAAGGCGACGCCGTCATCATCGATGTCGGCCTGAAGTCCGAGGGCCGCATCCCGCTGAAGGAACTGACCACGCCCGGCCAGGAGCCCGACGTCAATATTGGCGACGAGTTCGAAGTCTATGTCGAGCGCATGGAAGACAAGAATGGCCAGGCCATGCTGTCGCGCGAAAAGGCACGCCGCGAAGAAGCATGGGGCGTTCTCGAGGCATCCTTCGAAAAGCAGGAGCGCGTCACCGGCGTCATCTTCGGCAAGGTCAAGGGTGGCTTTACCGTCGACCTGTCCGGCGCCACCGCCTTCCTTCCGGGGAGCCAGGTGGACATCCGCCCGGTCCGTGACCTCGGCCCACTCATGGGCACCCCGCAACCGTTCCAAATCCTCAAGATCGACCGCCGCCGTGGCAACATCGTTGTCTCGCGCCGCGCCGTTCTGGAAGAATCCCGCGCCGAAGCCCGGTCCGAGCTGGTCTCGAACCTGCAGGAAGGTCAGGTTCTTCAGGGTGTGGTCAAGAACATCACCGATTATGGTGCGTTCGTCGACCTTGGTGGTGTTGACGGCCTGCTGCATGTCACCGACATCGCATGGCAGCGCATCAGCCATCCGTCCGAGGCCCTGCAGATCGGCGAGACCGTCGAGGTACAGGTTATCCGCTTCAACCCGGAAACTCAGCGTATCTCGCTCGGCATGAAGCAGCTGCAGTCCGACCCGTGGGAGAGTGTCGAGGGCAAGTTCCCGATTGGCTCGAAGCTGGAAGGCCGCGTCACCAACATCACCGACTACGGCGCGTTCGTCGAGCTGGAAGCCGGTGTGGAAGGTCTCGTACACGTCTCGGAAATGAGCTGGACCAAGAAGAACGTCCATCCTGGCAAGATCGTCTCGACCAGCCAGCAGGTGGAAGTAATGGTTCTCGATGTCGACCTCGGCAAGCGCCGCATCTCGCTTGGTCTCAAGCAGTGCAGCGGCAACCCGTGGGAAGATTTCAGTGCCGCCAACCCGGCTGGCACCGAGATCGAGGGAGAGATTCGCAACATCACCGAGTTTGGCCTGTTTGTCGGGCTGACCGAGGAGATCGACGGTCTCGTGCACCTTTCCGACATCAGCTGGGAAGCCACTGGTGAAGCCGCTCTTGAGGGCTTCAACAAAGGCGACATGGTGAAGGCAAAGATCCTCGATATCGACATCGACAAGGAACGGATCTCGCTTGGCATCAAGCAGCTCACGGATGATCCGTATGCCGGTCAGATGGACAGCCATCGCAAGGGCGAAGTCGTCACCTGTACGGTGACACAGCTCACCGAAAACGGCATCGAAGTCAGCGTCGGCGAGTCGCTCACCGGCTTCATCCGCCGTGCGGATCTCAGCCGCGACCGTGCAGAACAGCGCGCAGACCGTTTCGCCGTTGGCGAGAAGGTCGATGCGGTGATCACCAATGTCGACAAAAAGAGCCGCAAGCTCACCCTGTCGATCAAGGCACGCGAGACTGCAGAGGAAAAGCAGGCCGTCGAGGACTATGGATCCAGCGACAGCGGCGCAAGCCTCGGCGATATTCTCGGCGCGGCTCTTGCCAAGCGCGAATCGGACGACGACGAAGACTGATATCGCCGTCTCTCAAATCGGGCGGACCAGTACAAAACGTGCTGGTCCGCTCTTTTTTTGCCTGAATTACGACCGAACTGGTAAATTCGGGACGATTCTCCAGGCAATTTGGCACTGATTCCCCTTGTCGCCGGGGCAATGTGGTTGACCTCTTCCCGGTCAGCATGCAAGGTATCTATCGGAATTTTCTAGTTTTACCTCGGGTGGGGCCAGTGACACGCTCTGAACTGATCGCCAGGTTGGCTGCCAAGAACCCTGCGCTGTACCATCGGGACATCGAACGTCTCGTCGCCACAATCCTTGACGAGATCGGTGGTGCACTGGAACGCGGTGACAGAGTGGAACTTCGCGGTTTTGGCGCTTTTTCCGTGCGCGAGCGCAAAGCCCGCGTCGGACGCAACCCGCGTACCGGTGCCAGCGTTGAAGTTGCCGATAAGAAAGTGCCGTTTTTCAAGATGGGCAAGGGTATGCGCGAGCGGCTTAACCGCTGACGAGCTTTGCGATGCACTTCATCGGCCGCTTTCTCTGGTTGATCATCACCATTGCCGCCATAAGCCTGGCGATGGTGTTTGCCGTTTCCAACACACAGCAGGTGACGCTGCAGTTCTGGCCCTTCACCGGCCAACTGGAGATTGCAGCCTGGATACTCGTCATTGGTGCGATGGCGACCGGCGCCCTGTTCGGCGGCGGCATTGTCTGGCTTTCGCTCGTCGCCGCACGCACCCGGAACTGGGCTCTGCAACGCCGCCTTGGCAAAGCCGAGAAACGCGCCGCCACTGCCGAGGACCAGCTTGCTGGCGCCAGCGCCGACCCGAAGCAGCCTGAGCTGCCACCATCACGGAGACTGTCATGAGTGCAGGCACGCCTGTCGATGTGAAAATCTGCGGCATCCGTACAGTTGATGATTACGACGCCTGCAAGGCTGCCGGCGCAGCCTTTGTCGGCATGGTGTTTTTCCCACGATCACCGCGGCACCTGTCCATGCAAGAAGCCGGCACCCTCGCCGACCATGCTGACCGTTACAGCGACGGGCCGGCGCGCGTGGCTCTCACCGTCGATATGGATGATGCCGAACTTGAGAAAGTCGTCGCGGCCGCACGCCCGCATCTGATCCAGCTTCATGGCAGCGAGACTCCGGAACGGGCGGCCGCCATCCGGGCACGCTTCGGCCTGCCGCTGATACGTGCCATTCGCGTCGCCGGTCCCGAGGATCTCGCCGCCTGCCGCGAATGGGAAGACATCGCCGACTGGCTTTTGTTTGATGCCAAGGGTGACCCGGGCGGGCTGCCCGGCGGTACCGGCCATATATTTGACTGGACCCTTCTTGCCGACCACGCCGGCAAGACCCGCTGGATGCTGGCTGGTGGACTTTCCATCGACAATATCGACCGTGCCATCGCCGTGACCGGTGCCACCGCCATCGACGTGTCGAGCGGTGTCGAATCTGCACCCGGAAAAAAGGACGCAGACCGCATTCGTAACTTTGTATCCAGAGCCCAGTTGGGGTAGTTTTATATCCCTTCCCAACGGGTTATGCCCAGCAGACGACCCCCAATCGACACAGTCCGGACGAATCATGACCGACGTCAACCTCAATTCCCTTCGCAATCAGCCCGACGAGCGCGGCCGTTTCGGCATGCATGGCGGGCGGTTTGTCGCCGAAACCCTGATGCCGCTAATCCTGCAAGTGGAAGGCGCCTACAAGGCGGCCTGCGCAGATGACGATTTCGCCAGGGAGCTCCTCTATTACCAGACACATTATGTCGGCCGGCCGAGCCCGCTCTATTTCGCCGAACGACTGACAGCGCATTATGGCGGCGCAAAACTGTATCTGAAACGTGATGAGCTGAACCACACCGGCGCGCACAAGATCAACAATGTGCTGGGACAGGCACTTCTCGCCAAACGCATGGGCAAGACCAGGATCATTGCCGAGACCGGTGCCGGCCAGCATGGCGTGGCAACCGCTACGGCCTGTGCGCTGTTCGACATGGAGTGCGAGGTTTTCATGGGCGAGGAGGACGTTCGCCGTCAGAAGCCGAATGTCGACAGGATGCGCCTTCTTGGCGCAAAGGTTCACCCGGTGACCTCTGGAACCGGCACGCTGAAAGACGCGATGAACGAGGCGCTCCGCTACTGGGTGGCGAATGCCGAGACCCATTTCTACATCATCGGAACTGTCGCCGGACCGCACCCTTACCCGCAGATGGTGCGTGACTTCCAGTCGGTCATCGGCATTGAAGCGCGCCAGCAGATCATGGATGCCGAGGGACGCCTTCCCGACAGCATCGTTGCCTGTATCGGCGGCGGATCAAACGCCATGGGACTGTTCCACCCGTTCCTCGATGAGGAAGATGTGACGATCTACGGCGTCGAGGCAGCCGGAAAGGGCATTCCGTCCGGCCTTCACGCTGCATCGCTGACCGGCGGCACACCCGGCGTTCTCCACGGCAACCGCACTTATCTGCTGCAGGACGATGACGGGCAGATCATCGATGCACATTCGATTTCCGCCGGACTCGACTACCCCGGGATTGGGCCGGAACATGCCTGGCTTCACGACCAGAAGCGGGTGAATTATGTCAGCGCCACCGACGAGGAAGCGCTCGACGCCTTCCATCTCTGCTCGCGGCTCGAAGGCATCATTCCGGCACTGGAGCCTTCGCACGCCCTTTCCTTTGTCGGCACTATCATCGGCGATATGGACAAGGACAAGATCGTCATCCTCAACATGTGCGGCCGCGGCGACAAGGATCTCGGCGCAGTGCTTCCCATGCTTGAGGAACGCGGCAAGCTCTAGACAAGCCTGCTGCCAATACGGAAAGACAAACTCATGAGTTCACGTATCAAGACCGCCTTTGCCAATGCCAAAGCCGAAGGTCGCGGCATCCTCGGCGTCTTCGTGACCGCAGGCGACCCTGACGAGGGCACGTCGGCACAAATTCTTGACGCGCTTGTCGAAGCCAATGTCGATATTGTCGAGCTTGGCATGCCCTTCTCCGACCCGATGGCGGACGGGCCCGCCATCCAGGCAGCATCCCTTCGTGCCCTGACGAACGGCATGACACTTGCCGGTACGCTTGAGATCGCGCGTGGTTTCCGTCAGCGCCATCCCGATACGCCGCTGGTTCTGATGGGCTATTACAACCCGATCTATATCTATGGTGTGGACCGCTTCCTCGCCGAAGCATCCGACGCCGGGGTCGATGGGCTGATCGTGGTCGATCTGCCGCCAGAAGAAGATGACGAGCTGTGCGAACCGGCCACTGCAGCCGGCCTCGATTTTATCCGTCTTGTCACCCCGACAAGCGATGCCAAGCGGCTTCCAGTCGTCCTCGGCTCTGCAAGCGGCTTTGTCTATTACGTCGCGATCACCGGCATTACCGGCACCAGCAGTGCCGCCGCCGACAGCATCTCGGCAGCTTACAAGCGCATTTCCGCCGCCACCGACCTTCCCGTCGTTACCGGCTTTGGCATCCGCACACCCGAGCAGGCCGGCGAGGCCGCCTCGCTCAGCGATGGGGCCATCGTCGGATCGGCAGTCGTCGAGATCATTGCCGGCAACCTTGGCGAAGACGGCAGGGGCACACCCGAAATCGTGTCCAAAATCGCCGCATTTGTGGGCGACCTTGCCAAGGGTGTAGCCGGAAAGACCGGCTGATCGGACAGAAGTTCCGGTCAAAACCGCTAGCGCTGCGGCATTATTTTGCTGTATGCCTGCCGGACATGCCGCCTGAACACACTGGCATCGGCAAAGGGTAAGGGGTTAGTTCATGAACTGGATCACCAACGCGGTACTGCCGAAGATCAAGGCACTTGTGAGCGCGAACGACGTTCCCGACAATCTGTGGATCAAGTGCAAATCCTGCGGCCAGATGATTTTCCACCGCGAGTTCGAACAGGCAAACAATTGCTGCTCGACCTGCGGAAACCACGCCCCGCTGCCGCCCGAAGCGCGGTTCGCCATGACCTTTGACAAGGGTGTCTTCGAAACCGTCGCGCTGAAGCCGATCGAAGACGACCCGTTGAAATTCCGTGACACCCGCCGCTATGCCGACCGACTGAAGGACACCCGCACAAAGACCGGCATCAACGATGCCATCGCTGTCGCCCATGGCACCATCGGTGACCAGAAGGTTGTGATGGCGGCCTTCGACTTCCGCTTCATGGGCGGGTCGATGGGGCGCATGGTCGGCAATGGCATCATCGCCGCCGCCGAGGCCGCGGTCGAGCATGGTGCGGCACTGATCACCGTGCCGTCCACGGGCGGCGCGCGCATGCAGGAAGGCGTGCTGTCATTGATGCAGCTTCCGCGCACCATTCTGGCCGTCGAGAAGGTCAGAAATGCTGGCCTGCCGCATATCGTTCTTCTGGCGCATCCGACAACCGGCGGCGTGACAGCCTCCTTTGCGATGCTTGGCGACCTGCAGATTGCCGAACCGGGCGCCATCATCGGGTTTGCCGGCCGCCGCGTTATCGAGGAAACAGTTCGCGAGAAGCTGCCCGAGGATTTTCAGACAGCCGAATATCTTCAGGATCACGGCATGGTCGACAGCGTCGTGCCACGCGCCGAGCAGCCTGAGTTCTTGGGCCGTGTCCTCGGCTTCCTGATGGGCCAGCGCAAGGCAACGCGGGCCGCCTGATGACACCACCGGTCTCCGGCGATGACAGTGCACGCGCGAGCGCGGCGCTTGAGCGGCTTGCCGCCCTTCACCCGAAACTGATTGATCTGGGGCTGGACCGTACCCGCGATTTGCTGGCACGGCTCGGCAACCCTCACCACAGGCTTCCACCAGTCATCCATGTTGCCGGAACAAACGGCAAGGGGTCCGTAATCGCAACGATGCGCGCCATGGCCGAGGCAGCGGGCCTTCGCGTCCATGTCTATGCCTCGCCGCATCTTTGCCGTTTCAATGAACGCATCCGCCTTGCCGGCAGCCTGATTGCCGACGGCGCCCTTGCCGATCTTCTGGAAGAGGTCGAAACCGCGAATGGCGATACGCCCGTGACCTTCTTTGAGGTCACCACGGCCGCCGCGTTCCTCGCATTCTCGCGCGTGGATGCAGACCTTCTTCTTCTCGAGACCGGACTTGGTGGCGCACTTGATTCAACCAATGTGCTGGACAGTCCTGCCGCGACCGTGATCACCCCGATTGCGCGCGACCATGAGCATTTCCTCGGCGGTGACATAGGCGGTATCGCCAGTCAGAAGGCCGGCATCATGCGGCCGGACGTGCCCTGCGTTGCGGCAGCGCAGGAAGATGATGCGCTGGCCGCACTGCAGGACCATGCCGGTACGATTGGCGCCCCTCTCGTCATCATGGGCACAGATATTGGCTGGAAGCCCCTTATTGATGGCGGCGTGGCGATCGAGCTGGACGGCGGGGCGGTTACCCTTCCCGCACCAGCCCTTCGCGGGGCGCATCAGCAGGCGAACGCCGCCCTCGCCACGGTCGCCCTCACCCTCGCCATGCCCGAAATTCCAGCACAAGCACTTGCAGAAGGTGTCACGCAAACCGTGTGGCCGGGGCGGCTTCACCGCCTTGCCGACGGATCACTGACCTCGCTTCTGCACCAGCCCGTCTGGATTGACGGGGCGCATAACGCACATGGTGCGGCGGCACTTGCCGCGGCGCTGCCCTCCATCGAGAAAGGCAACTGGCATTTCATCTGCGGCGCGCTTAACACACGCCCGGCGTCGGAGTTCCTGTCACGAATCGCACCACTCGCTGAGTCGATCAATTGTGTTGCCATTCCGGACCAGCCAGCAAGCCTGCCTGCCGAGACCCTTGCTGCAGAAGCCGCCACCATGCACACGGCCGCGCGCGCTGCACCGTCTGTTGCCGGGGCGCTTCAGGCCATTGCTGGCGGGTCAGGCGGCACCGACCGTCCAGTGATGATTTGTGGTTCGCTGTATCTGGCGGGCCACGTCCTGGCAGCGAACGGTACGCTGCCGAACTGACGCCCAGCCAAATGGCGATTCAATCAGGCGATGCTGCTGGTGATCCAGGCTTCCAGCTGTGACTTCGGCACCGCGCCAATCTTCTCGGCGACAACTTCGCCACCCTTGAAAATCAGAAGGGTGGGAATGCCGCGCACATTATATTGCTGTGGTGTCAGCGGATTCTCGTCGATGTTGAGCTTGACGATCGAAATGGCATCGCCATGCGCGTCGCTCAGTTCTTCAAGTGCCGGCCCAATGGCCTTGCAGGGTCCGCACCATTCCGCCCAGAAATCAACGAGCACGGGCTTTTCCGCCTGAAGTACGTCAGTGGAAAAATCGCCATCAGTTGTCTTGTTCGTTGCCATATCCAGATGCTCCCTCGGTGCATTGCGCCTGCCGGCCCACCGCCGACATCCACAAGGTAGGAGGCAGGCACCGACCCGTCAACCCGACGCCAGTGCCGCAAGTGCCGCATCACGCGTAGCGCGGTCAATTTCCTCGACGGAGCAGTCTTCTGTCCAGACAAGCCAGGTCACGATTCGGCGATCAGGATAGATCTGCTCCAGCAGAGCGGCGTAAAGCGCCATCTGCCTGTGGTAGTCTGCCGGCGTCACAGACGGCCGCGTCCCGGTCTTGAAATCGGCAATGACAACCTGCGCCTCGTCCACCACCAGCCTGTCGATCTGACCGGCAACACCTGTTCCGCCGACCGTTCCGGCAACCGACACCTCGGCCATCGCCGACACGCCGAAGACGGGTGCCAGTGCCGGCATAGCCATCACCGCATTGACCTCTGCTGCCAGTGCCACCGCTTCTCCCTCCGGCACCTCGCGATGCGCCGCCAGAATCAGCTGCTCAACGCGTGAACGGTCCGTTTCAGGGACTGAGGGCAGCACCTCAAACAGCTTGTGAGCAAGCCTGCCGCGCGCCAGCGCCGCTGAGGCCCCGCCAATCCTGAGGCCGGGCGCACGTGTGCTTGCTGCCCTGCTGTCAGGCTGCGACGGACGCAACGGGCGTGGTGGGCGCGGTTCTTCCGGCGCACGGATGAACAGCCATTCTGGCACAGCTTCGGTCTCGACCACCCCTTCGCAGACAGGCGGCGGTGCCTTCATACCGTCGATGACGTCCGGCACATCACCAGCCACCTCATCGATGCGGACAATTCCCGCATCGTCCATTGCCGCACCCTCGATGCCACTGATCGCCGCCGCAAGCCCCTCATAATGGCTTCCCTCCAGCGTCCGACTGCTCTTCGAGAGCCAGCCGCCGATCACGATGCCGTCACGGGCGCGGGTCAATGCGACATAGAGAAGGCGGTTCTCCTCTTCCTCCCGCCTCGCCTTTGCCGCATCTCTGGCGTCTGTCACAAAATCAGGGCGCAGCGTTCCCGGGGCCCAATAGACAAATCCGGTCTCGGGGTCGCGGACAAGCTGGTCAGGCTTTCCGGAGCGCGGCTTGAGCATGTCGGGAAGCACAACCACCGGTGCCTCAAGGCCCTTGGCTCCATGAATTGTCATCACCCGCAGCTCGTTGCCACTGCCGCCATCCATGTCGCGTCGCACCTCGCCACCACTGCCCCGCACCTGTGCAAGAAATGCTGTCAGCGATACCCCGCCTGCCGTCCCAAATGCCTGTGCAAGGCCAAGGAAATGATCAAGCGTCTCATCCACCGCCGGGCCAAGCCGGCGCCGGAATTCCTGTCGTGCCTCAATCAGCACGCTGCTGTAAAAACCAAAGATCGAGGATTCATCGGCAAGCCGTCGATACCGGCCAAGGGTATCGGCGAACATCCCCAACCTGCTGTCGGCTCCAGCATGCGCCATCAGCCGTGCATAAAGGCTGCGGTTGCGGCGGCCATGGGCAAGGGCAAACAGCGTCGCCTCGTCGATCCCGAAAAGCGGTGATTTCAGCAAAGCTGCGAGTTGCAGATCATCCTCCGGCAGGCACACCACATCACCAAGCGCCAGCAAATCCTGAATTTCGATCTGGTCTTCAAGCGACATCCTGTCGGCACCCGCCACCGGAATGCCCGCCTGTTGCAACGCCGCCAGTAACAGCCGGTGATAGCGTCCACGCGAGCGAAGCAGCACCATGATATCGCCGGGCTGTATCATCCGGCCCGATGGCAGGGCACGTTTGCCGATCCAGCCGGCGATGGTCGTGGCGACCCGTGCTGCCGACAGAGCGGCGGCGTCTCGCGGCTGGCTGATTTCTGGCGGGGCAAAAGCAGGCGGGTCAGCAGGCGCCTCTTCCTCGGAGACGATCGGCCAAAGCTCGACAAAGCCGCCGGCATCCCGCCGCGCCGACCTGTGGTCCTGAAATTCGGAAATGCGGGCATCAGTGATTCCGGCAAGGTCTGGCACCGCACGGTTGACCAGTTCCAGAATGGGCCGCGCCGAACGGAAGGACACGTCAAGCCCGACCTCGCGCCACGGCGCATGCAACATGTCAGCGCGCGATGCCAGGTCGACACGGTTGCTTCCCATCACTGCCGGGTCCGCGCCCTGGAAAGAATAGATCGACTGTTTGAAGTCACCGACGACAAACAGCGTGCGGGGGCCGGCCTCGTTATCCGCAGGGGCCTCTCCGGCCTCGAAGAACTCGTCACTCAGCCGCCGCAGAAGCTGCCATTGCGCCGGACTGGTGTCCTGCGCCTCGTCGAGAAGCATATGGCGAATGCCGTTATCCAGCTTCCATCCAACCCACTGCGCGGCATCGCCGTCAGCAAGCATGTTGTTGGTCAGCCGGATCAGATCGTCATAGTCAAGCAGCCCGCGCTGGGTCTTCAAGGCGCGGTAACGCTCCTGATAGGACCGGCCGAATGCATACAGCGCATCTGTCAGCTCGTAACAGCGGTGCGCTGCCTGTGCCGCCAGCATGCCGGACAGCACCTGCTGCGCCGTCTGCTGGACAATGACCACATTCGGGAAATCAGCGCGGATATCCTTGTTCGACAGGTTTCTTTCGGCAAGTGGAGCCAACTCGTTCGTGAACAGGGCATCGACAAGCCTGTCGATATGGCCGCGCCGTCCCTCCTCATCCTCGCCAAGCCAGGCCGTCATCTTGGACGCACGCTTCATCTGGCCGCCGACGCCACTTTCGGCAAGTGCCGCTGCAACAGCGCGAATGCCCTCGATATCCAGATCACGGATAACCCCGGCCACCATCTCCCGCGGATCCCTCTCCGGATCAAATCCGCGGTCTTCGACAAAATGCGCACGCAGCCTCTGCATCATGTCCGGGAATGCCAGCCGCTCCTCTTTCTTCAGCAGCTCGTCCAGAATGGCCTCGGCATTGCCCTCAGAGGTCTGCGCCGCAATCAGCCCGATCATTGTCACCAGCGCCGGGTCGGCCGAACGGAGCAGGCTCTCGCGCGCCTCGGCCTTCAGGCGAGCCTGTTCGAATTCATCAGCGAGTTCAGCCTGCGGCACGATCCCGGCCTCGATCGGAAACCGGCGCAGCACCGACTGGCAGAAGGAATGCACCGTCTCCACACGCGGGCCGTCATCATTGTCGAGAATCTCGGCAAACAGGCTGCGGGCGCGTTGCAGCATGGCCTGTGATGGCGTTCTGATTCCCATTCCACCAAGATCCGAAAGCAGCACCTCTGCTTTCGATACGGTCCATCTTGCCAGCATCGCAGATATCCGGTTTCGCATCTCTGCCGCCGCAGCACGGGTATAGGTGACGCACAGGATGCTGTCTGGCGGCGCCCCATCCAGCATCAGCCGTAAAACACGATCGGTCAGCAGCTTGGTCTTACCCGTCCCGGCATTGGCCGAGACGAACACCGAGGATGCCGGATCGGATGCCGCTGCCTGCCGGTTCGAAGCATCGACAGACACCACAGGATCGAAATCCGGGCGATGCGGTGCAGCAG
>JAKMFG010000298.1 GCA_022425565.1 Alphaproteobacteria bacterium | reverse complement strand
GCGGTGACGGGCACCCTGCCTGATCTGGCGCCGCCTGGCCGCCCTGCACCGGCCGTCGATACAGATGCCATTGACCGGGCAGCGAAACTGATCGCAGCCGCTCGTGCCCCGATGATTGTCGTTGGCGGCGGCGCGCAAGGGGATTCAGGCCTTGTCCGCCAGCTTGCCACCAGGACCGGGGCACCTGTTGTCGCTTTCCGGACCGGACATGGCGTGATGCCATCGGATCACCCGCTATCAATCGGCATGCCGGTCGCCCACAGCCTGTGGGCCGACGTCGACCTTGTGATCGGCCTTGGCACACGTCTGCAAAGCCAGATCATGTCGTGGGGTCAGGATGACGAAATGAAGATCATCCATATCGATATCGACGAAACACAGATAGGCCGCAGTACACCAGTCGATGTCGGCATCCATGCCAGGCTTGCCGATGCGATGCCGGTTCTGATCAGCGCTGTCGAGAGTCTTGCCGACCCGAATTCCGACTGGGCCGACCGTACCGCTGATGCCAAGGCGCGACGCGCGGCCGAATATCGGGAAAAACTGGGACCACAGATGGAATGGCTTGGCGCGATCCGTGATGCGCTGCCAAGCGACGGCATCTTCGTTGATGAGTTGACGCAGACGGGATATGTCTCACGCTTCGCCTTCCCGAGCTACCATCCGCGCAGCTTTATCTCGACGGGCTATCAAGGAACGCTCGGCTATGGTTTTGCAACCGCACTGGGTGCCGCGCATGCGCGGCGTGACGTGCCTGTTCTGTCGATCAGCGGGGATGGTGGCGCGCTTTTCACGATCTCCGAGCTAGCCACGGCGGTTCACCACAATATTCCGCTGACTACTGTGATCTTCAACGACAATGCCTTTGGCAATGTCCGCCGGCTGCAGATGGACAATTACGATTCACGCCTGATCGCGTCCGACCTCAGCAGCCCTGATTTCGTCTCGCTTGCCGAATCCTTTGGTGCACAGGGGCTGATGGCAACCAGCCCGAACCAGCTGTGCAGCGCAATCGAGACCGCCCTCCTCTATGAGGGGCCAAGTGTGATTGAAGTGCCGATTGGCGAGCTTCCTTCACCCTGGGATTTCGTGCTGATGCCACGGCTTCGCGGCGGTTGACCGGAATGGGTGGCCGGCTGTTCCTTTTTCTGGCCTGTTTTGTCTTTGCTGGTCCGGCAAGCGCATCGGACAGCGTGACTGTCGAAACGCTCTGTGAGCTGATAGAGACCGCCGCACGCGAACAGCCGGCAGCGCAGACTACCGCCCCAGTCGAGCTTGCGACCGCTGACGGCGGCGTGACACGCGTGACCTTGCGTCCACCCACAGCCGACTGGCGCATAGCCATAGCGCATCTTGAAGACAACAAGGGCAACCCAAGGATGCAGGCGCGGGTCATGCCGCCTTGCAGGCTGATCGAGGCCCGCCGCCTGCAACGCGATGCAGACGGTGCGGTGACAGCGATCGAGCTTCTGAAAAGTGACCTTGCCACTGTCCGACACACGGAACCGGTGAACCCTCCAGTGCCCGAGCTTGCGGCCGGTAATGCCCGTGTGCGCCTGGCCCATGTGGATACGGGTGTGAATTACCTTCTCCCCCAAGTCAGACAACGGCTTGCATCGGACACGGCTGGCCGTTTGCTTGGATATGATTTCTGGGATGATGACGACCGTCCGTTCGACATCGATCCACGCCGCAATATTTTCCTGCCGCTTCATCACGGCACCACGGTCTTCAGCGTGCTGGCGCGCGAAAGTGGTGACGAGCCAATTGCCGTCTACAGATTTCCCGCGCCGGACATGTGCAGATTTGCCGACCTCGTGTTGCATATGGCGGCGCTTGGGGTCCGGGTGGTGAACATGTCGATGGGGTCTTTCGATCCGGCGGACTGGGACTGTTTTGCCGGCGCGGCAGAGAAGCACCCCGACATGCTGTTTGTCGTTTCGGCAGGCAATGACGGGCGAAACCTTGATGAAGCACCTGTCTATCCGGCGGCGTTGCCACTCGAGAACATGATCACTGTGACGTCATCGGATGATTTCGGCCGGATCGGCCGCGGGTCGAATGTCGGGGCCAGCACAGTGGATATCATGGTGCCGGCGGAACGCGTCGCCGTCTTCGATCATCGCAGCGTGCGGGATGAAACAGGGGGCACCAGCTATGCGGCACCGCGTGTGGCCGGCCTTGCCATGCGCTTTCTCGCAGCCAATCCCGACGCAAGCACTGCAGACATCATCGCCTTCCTTGTCTCAAGGACACGCCCGGCATCAGGCGCACCCCTGGTCCATGGCTGGATCCCTGACCCGAGCGACGATTTCGGTTTTTAGCCGCCAAACGCGTCATTGATAAATGATTCCGCCAGCGGGACGGCCGCCGGGTTATGCGTGCGCATCATCTCGAGGGCATTGTCCGCAAAGGCGCGATCCTGAAGGACACCAGCGACCTGAATGGCCATTCGCAGCGCCTGTGGATTCGCCGGA
>JAKMFG010000288.1 GCA_022425565.1 Alphaproteobacteria bacterium | reverse complement strand
GCAGCGGCCTCGACGGCCGATCGCATGTCCGGCTTCGAGACGATTTCCATCAGCGCGACACCTGTCCGATTCAGGTCAATATAGCTTTTCGACGGATGCTGATCATGCATCGACTTGCCGGCATCCTGCTCGAGATGCAGCCGTTCGATGCCAATCTCACGCATGGTGCCGTCCGGCATGTCGAGCCGCAGCGTTCCCTCGCCGACGATCGGCTGCTTGTACTGGCTGATCTGATAGCCCTGGGGCAGGTCGGCATAAAAATAGTTCTTGCGGTCAAACACGCTGAACAAGTTGATCTCGGCATTCAGGCCAAGACCGGTGCGGATCGCCTGGCGGACACATTCCTGGTTGATGACCGGCAGCATCCCCGGCATTGCCGCATCGACAAGGCTGACATTGGCGTTTGGATCGGCGCCGAACGCTGTCGGTGCGCCCGAGAACAGCTTTGCGCTGGTAGATACCTGCGCGTGAACCTCAAGCCCGATGACGACTTCCCATTCGCCGGTGCGGCCTTCAACAAGATTGCTCATCATGCACCTCCCGCGCGGCGCGACGGCACCGCATCGAACGCGGCCGCATCCTCGATCACGCGGCCGATGCTGTAGAGTGTGGCTTCATCAAACGGGCGACCCAGAATCTGCAGCCCAAGCGGCAGACCATCAGCATTCAGCCCGGCTGGAACCGCCATGCCGGGAAGGCCGGCCAGATTCGCCGGAACGGTGAACACATCATTCAGGAAATTGGTCACAGGATCATCAACCTTCCTGCCCACAGGGAAGGCTGCCGTCGGCGTTGCCGGGGTCAGAATGGCGTCGACGGTTTCATAGGCGGTGTCGAAATCCTGCTTGATCAGCCTGCGGACTTTCTGCGCCTTCAGATAATAGGCATCGTAATAGCCTGCCGACAGGACATAGGTGCCGATCATGATACGGCGCTGCACCTCGTCACCGAAACCGGCGGCGCGGGTCTCGCCATACATGTCGTCAAGCGAGTCAGCCTCGACACGCAGACCATAGCGAACACCGTCATAGCGAGCGAGGTTCGACGACGCCTCGGCAGGTGCGATGATGTAATAGGCGGGAAGCGCGTATTTCGTGTGCGGAAGCGAGATTTCGACAAGCTCGGCACCGGCATCGCGAAGCCATGCCTGCCCCTTTTCCCACAGCGCAACCACTTCGCTGTCCATGCCGTCCATTACATATTCGGACGGCACGCCGATCTTCATGCCCTTCACACCTTTGTCGAGCGCCGCCATCAGGTCGGGAAGCGGCGCATCGGTCGAGGTTGAGTCCTTGAGGTCATGGCTTGCCATGGCCTGCATCATCAGCGCGTTGTCGGCAACTGTGCGGCTGAACGGTCCGGCCTGGTCGAGCGAGCTGGCAAAGGCGACGATGCCCCAGCGTGAACAGCGGCCATAAGTGGGCTTCATGCCAACAACGCCGCAGAAGGCCGCGGGCTGGCGGATCGATCCGCCGGTATCGGTACCGGTCGCCAGCAGCGCAGAGCGCGCCGCCACAGCCGAAGCCGAGCCACCGGAAGAGCCACCCGGAACAAGATCGGTGCCATCGGATGCCTGCCATGGGTTGACCGCCGGACCAAAGGCGCTGGTCTCATTCGCCGATCCCATGGCGAACTCGTCACAATTGATTTTGCCCAGCATGACACCGCCTTCGCGCCACAGATTGGCGGTGACAGTGCTTTCATAGGTCGGGGTGAAACCACCAAGAATTTTTGAGCAGGCGGTGCTCGCCACGCCGGCGGTGCAGAACAGGTCCTTTACACCGACGGGAATACCTTCGATCAGACCGGCCTCGCCGGCCTTGATCCTGGCCTGCGATGCTTCGGCCATCTCCATTGCCCGGTCGGCGGTGACGGCCACAAAGTTGTTCAGCGCGCCGGTTTCCTCGATGGCTGCCAGATAGGCGCCGGTCAGTTCCGGGGCGGACACATCGCCAGCATCCAGTGCGGCGCGCGCCTCTACGGCGCTCAGGGACAGCAGGTCAGCCATTATTCAACCACCTTTGGCACAACGAAAAAGCCACCGGCGGTCTCCGGCACATTCGCCAGCACCTCGTCCACCCTGTTGCCGTCGGTGACCTCGTCACTGCGGCGCGGCAGGCCATGGCCTGTCACACTGGCGAGTGGCTCGACAGCGCTGGTATCGACCTCGTCGAGCTCGGCGATCCAGTCGAGGATGCCATTCAGCTCGCCGACGAGCTCTTCCTGCCTGTCCTCGGGGACATTGATCCGCGCGAGGCGGGCGATCCGGGCAACGGTGGCCTTGTCAACCGACATGATGCTGTGCTTTTTCCTGTTGCAGAGAAATCAAGGATGCGAATATCACCGCACATGGCGATCTGCAAGCTAAACGATATGCCGACAGCCCTTTCCGGGGGCCAGCGGCTCCTCGGACTCGACGTCGGAAAGAAGACCATCGGTCTGGCCATTTCCGATGCGGCGCTGGTTGTGGCCAGCCCTCTGAAAATCCTGTGGCGCAAGAAATTCACCCCTGATGCTGAAGCGATGTTCGCATTGGCTGATGCAGAAAATGTAGGCGGTCTCGTTATTGGCTGGCCGGTCAATATGGATGGCAGCGAAGGACCACGATGTGATGCCACACGTGATTTTGCCTATGCGCTGCTTCGGATGCGTGATCTTCCCATCGCCTTTCAGGACGAACGGCTGTCCACTCAGGCGGTCGAATCGGCAATGCTCGCCGCCGACATGACACGCGCCAGGCGGGCTGAACGCCGAGACGCGCTCGCCGCAGCCTGGATCCTGCAATCAGCACTGGACAGGCTGGACGCCATGGTCGAGGGCGGCGAAAAGGCGTGATTTCCGCTGGACTGCAGTGTTGCCACCAGCCTATAAGCTGATTTTCATGACAAAGCAGAGTGACAGCGGGTCCAGAGACACCGCCAGCCTGGCCACGACGCCAGCCCCGCCGGCCCGGCTGGCATCGAAGCATCTTCTTGGCATCGAAGGGCTCAATCCCCTCGAGATCAATGCCCTGATCGATCGCGGCGATATGTTCGCCGACCTCATTCAGGCAGAGCGACCCGTTGCGCCGCCCTTGTCGGAAGTGCTCAGGGGGCGCACCGTTCTCAACCTGTTTTTTGAAAACTCCACCCGCACCCGCGTGTCCTTCGAATTGGCGGCCAAGAACCTTGGCGGGTCGGTGCTGAACATCAATGTTGCCGGGTCCTCGGTGAAAAAGGGCGAGACGCTGCTCGACACGGCGACAACGTTGAACGCGATGCACCCGCATATTCTGGTTGTCAGGCACAATTGTTCGGGCGCCGCGCAGCTTCTGAGCCAGCATGTCGATGCCGCAGTAATCAATGCCGGAGACGGCAGGCACGAGCATCCGACCCAGGCGTTTCTCGACGCGCTGACCATCAAACGCCGCGTTGGTCGGATCGAGGGGCTGAAGATCGCCATCTGTGGCGATATCGCCAACAGCCGCGTGGCCCGATCCAACATTCATCTGCTATCTACGCTCGGCGCCGAAATCCGGCTGGTCTGCCCGACCACCCTGCTGCCCGAGGCCATTGATGCCATGGGCGTTGAAATCCACACCAATCTCGAACAGGGGATCGAAGGTGTGGATATCGTGATGATGCTGCGCTTGCAGACCGAGCGGATGGAAGGCACAGAGACACCCTCACAGCGTGAATATTTCAACATGTTCGGGCTCGATCGCCGCAAGCTGATGCGCGCCGCACCAGACGCGCTGATCATGCATCCGGGGCCAATGAATCGCGGCGTCGAGATCGATTCCGCCACAGCCGATGATGTCGAGAAAAGCCTGATCCGGACTCAGGTCGAAATAGGTGTCGCCGCGCGCATGGCCTGTCTTGAGGCGCTGGCCACCAAGGAGGGTGCGGCATGACCGATCTTCTTCTCCGCAACGCGAGGCTAATTGACCCGGCACGCGGCATTGACGCAATGGGCCACATCACCATCACTGACGGGGTGATCTCTGCTGCCAGCACAGGCGAGCCAGAGCAGTCCACCATGACGGCAGCAGCGCAGAGCGTTGATTGTGGCGGAGCGTGCCTTGCGCCCGGCCTGGTCGACATGCGCGTACAGACATCCGATCCCGGGGCTGAGCATCTTGAGGATCTGACGACACTTCTTCATGCCGCAGCATCAGGCGGCATCACCAGCGTTGTTGCCCTGCCGGAGGCGAAGCCGGTGATCGATGATGCCAGCATGATCGATTCCCTGAGCCTTCGCGCCACCCGCATCGACGCTGCACGCCTGTTCCTGTACGGCGCCGCGACAAGCGGATTGCAGGGCAAGGCCATGGCTGAACTCGGCATGATGGCAGAGGCCGGTGCCGTCGGGTTTGCCAACGGCACCCGAACCATCATGGACAGCCTCGTGATGCGCCGCCTGCTGTCTTACTGCGGCATGCTCGACAAACCGCTCCTGCAGCATTGCGAGGATCATTCGCTGACTGCTGGAAGCGAGATGAATGAAAGCGAGACTTCGACGCGACTGGGCCTGATCGGTGCGCCTGCCGCTGCCGAGGCGATGATCATCGACCGTGACCTTCATCTGGTCAGGATGACCGGCGCGCGCTACCACGCCGCGCATATTTCGACGCGCGACGCCGTGGATTCGATCCGCCGCGCCAAGGATGAGGGACTTGCCGTCACCGCCGATACTGCACCGCCCTATTTTATGCTGAACGAACTGTCGGTCAGCACCTATGACACCGCTTTCAAGCTGTCACCGCCGCTTCGTTCGGAAGATGACCGCGAGGCCATCATCGAAGGCATTGCCGACGGCACCATCGATGCCATCGCCTCTGATCACATCGCTGTCGATGGCGACGCCAAGGCGCAGCCCTTCGGGCCGGCCCAGCCGGGCGCATCGGGAATCGACACGCTTCTGGCACTCACACTGTCGCTTGTCCATTG
>JAKMFG010000273.1 GCA_022425565.1 Alphaproteobacteria bacterium | reverse complement strand
GTCTATGTCGATGTCGCGGTGATGGCGCCGATTGAGGCTCGCGGTCATGAAACGCCGATGCTGGCCGCCGCCCCGGACCCGGAAGCTGTCGCCGCGCGCCTTGCCGCCGCCGGTCTGCGCCCACGTTTCGTCGGTGATGAGATCGGCCGCGCCTCGACCATCAAAATGCTGCGCTCCGTCATGGTCAAAGGTATGGAGGCGCTGACAGTCGAATGTTTCCGCGCCGCGGCACGCGCCGGCGTCGCCGAGGAAGTTGCGAACTCGCTGGACGCCTCGGAAGGCGGGCTTGGCTGGGCCGAGCAGACCGCCTACAACATGGAACGCATGACGGCGCATGGCATCCGCCGCGCCGCCGAAATGCGCGAGGTGGCAAAAACCCTTCGCGGGCTCGATGTGGCACCGGCGATGACAACCGGCACCATTTCCTGGGAAGAGGAAATGGGCGCGCTGGACCTGTCACTGGATTCCGGCACACCGCTTGCCGAACAACTGACCCTGATTGAACAGGCCCTTAACAGGGGCGAATAGACCGAAGATACGGAACGGAGCCGAACCCATGAAAATCTGTCTTGCCGGTGGCGGCGCCTTTGGCAAAAAGCACCTTGATGCGCTGAAGCTGATCGACGGGGTCGAGGTTGTGTCGCTTGTCGGGCGGCGCCTTGAGCCAACGCAGGAGCTTGCGGCTGGTTATGGCATTCCCCATACGACCACTGAACTTGCCGAAAGCCTCGCCATGCCGGAGATTGACGCTGTTGTTCTGGCCACGCCGACAGGCATGCATGCCGAACAGGGCCTTGCAGCGATGGATGCCGGCAAGCATGTGCTAATCGAGATTCCGATGGCAGACAGCCTTGCTGATTCCCAAGCGCTGGTCGCCAAGCAAAAGGAAACAGGCCTTGTCGCGATGGCCGGCCATGTACGGCGCTTCAACCCGTCACATCAATATGTCCACAACCTCATCAGCGCCGGCGAGCTGTCGATCCAGCAGATGGATGTTCAGACCTATTTCTTCCGCCGCAAGAACATCAGTGCAGATGGCAGCCCCCGTAGCTGGACCGACCATCTGCTATGGCACCATGCCTGCCATACGATCGACCTGTTCATGTACCAGACCGGCGAAATGGTCACCGAGGTTCACGGCGTACAGGGACCGATACATCCGGAGCTAGGCATCGCCATGGACATGGCGATCATCATGAAGACGCCAAGCGGCAAGATCTGCACCCTGTCATTGTCCTTCAACAATGACGGCCCGCTGGGCACCTTCTTCCGCTATATCTGCGACAACAACACCTATATGGCCCGCTATGATGACCTGTTCGACGGCCGCGACAACCAGATTGATGTCAGCAATGTCGATGTGTCGACCAACGGGATCGAGCTGATCGACCGCGAATTCGTAGCCGCCATCCGCGAGGGCCGCGAGCCCAATTCCAGCCTTGCCCAGTGCCTGCCGGCGATGCAGGTGATGGATATGGTTGAAAAGCAGTTCAAGAGCTGAAGCAGAGTCCGGAGACAGGTTCCATGATCATCGATTGCCACGGCCATTATACCACCACCCCGCCGGGCGTTGCCGTCTGGCGTGACGCCCAGAAGGAAGCGGTCGCCGCCGACCCGAGCCATGTCAGCACCAAGGGCGTGATGACGGTCAGCGACGACGAAATCCGCGAGAGCATCGAGACCAACCAGCTTCGCGTTCAGCAGGAACGCGGCACAGATGTCACCGTGTTCTCGCCGCGCGCCAGCTGGATGGGCCATCATGTTGGCAATGCCAGCACCTCGCAGGCCTGGACCGAGCACTGCAACGACCTGATACGGCGTGTCTGCGATCTCTTCCCGAAGAATTTCGTGCCGGTCTGCCAGCTGCCACAGAGCCCGCAGACACCGATCGAGACGAGCATTACCGAGCTTCGTCGCTGCGTCGAGGAGATGGGCTTCATCGGGTGCAACCTGAACCCCGATCCATCCGGCGGTTACTGGAAAGACCTGCCGCTCGGCGACAGATACTGGTACCCGCTCTACGAGACCATGTGCGATCTTGACGTGCCGGCGATGATCCATGTCAGCGGCGCCTGCCACCCGGCGATGCACACCACCAGCTCGTTCTATCTCGGTGCCGACACCACGGCATTCGTGCATTTCATGATGTCGGACGTGTTCGCCGACTTTCCGAACATCAAGTTCATCATCCCGCATGGCGGCGGAGCGGTGCCATATCACTGGGGCCGGTTCCGCGGCATGGCACAGGACATGGGCCTCGGCGACCTGAACGAGCGTGTGCTCGGCAACATCTTCTTCGATACCTGCGTCTATCACCAGGACGGCATCGACATGCTGACCAAGGTGATCCCGACCGAGAACATCCTGTTCGCATCGGAGATGATCGGTGCGGTGCGCGGCATAGACCCCAGAAGCGGTCACTATTACGACGACACAAAACGTTACATCGATGCAACGCCCAACCTCGACGAGAAACAGCGCAAGATGGTATTCGAAGGCAATGCCCGCCGTGTGTTCTCGCGCTTTGCGCTCTAGTATCCAAAGCAGAAGCCCGATACGTAACTTCTGACCAATCATCCCGCGACAAGGACCAAGCCATGACCGACTACCTGTTCGAACCGACCGCACCCGCCACCATTCCGATCATCGGCAGTGACAAGCTCTATCCGGTGAACCGGATTTTCTGCGTTGGCCGCAACTATGAGGCGCATGCTGCCGAGATGGGTGCCGTCGTCGACCGCGAAGCACCCTTCTATTTCACCAAATCGCCGACCACGCTGGTCATGGCCGAGGGTGAAATCGCCTATGCGCCGCGCACGGAGAACTATCACTACGAGATGGAACTGGTCTTTGCGCTGAAGAGCGGTGGCACGAACATCGCCGAGGCTGACGCGCTGACCCACATTTATGGCTGCGCTGCCGGTCTAGACATGACCCGCCGTGACCTGCAGAACAAGGCCAAGGAAAACCGCAAGCCCTGGGACACTGCCAAGGATGTGGACGAGTCGGCCGTGATCACCCCGCTGCGCCAGATGTCAGAGGTGCCCTCGGTTGCCAGCGGCCGCATCCACCTGTCGCAGAACGGCACCGTCAAGCAGGATGCCGACCTGTCGGAAATGGTCTGGTCGGTGCCGGAAATCATCGCCGATCTGTCGACCATGTACACCCTGCAGCAGGGTGATGTGATCTATATGGGCACACCAGCCGGTGTTGGCGCCGTATCACGCGGCGATGTCCTTGCCGGCGGCGTTGACGGAATCGGTGATTTCGAGCTGAAGATCGTCTAGGACGGCACCTTACTGAAGATCGGCAAACGCATCTGCCAGGCGCGCCATGGCTTCATCAAGAAGCGCATGGCGGCAGGCGATGTTGAAGCGCATGCATAACTCACCTTCCGGCCCGAAGGTGCGCCCCTCGCTTGGCGCCAAGCCGACTCGGCAAAGCCGGTCGATGAATTCCTCGCGCTTCATGCCGGTGCCTGAAAAATCAACCCAGGCCAGATAGGTCGCCTCGAGGTTCATGACGGACAGTCCGGGGATGCCGTCGATCGCCTCGTTCATCATCCTGCGGTTGGCGTCAAGATAGGGAATAAGCGTGTCGAGCCACTCGTCGCCGCCGCGATAGGCGGCTTCGGCCATCAGCATGCCGAACCTGTTGTTCGAGATATTCATTGCGCTGCGGACCCTCGCAACACGCTGCCGCAGGGCCGGATCGGGGATCAGCATGCTGCCGGTCTCGATGCCGGCGATGTTGAAGGTCTTGCTGGTGGCGACAAGCGTGATCAGCCTGTGCGAAATTTCAGGCGCCACCTTTGCCAGAATGGTGTGGCTGTGCCCCGGCATGATCAGGTCGTGATGGATCTCGTCGACGACCATGATGATGTCGTGCGTCTCACAGAACAGGGCGACTTCGCGAAGCTCATCCGCGCTCCATATGCGGCCGCCCGGATTGTGCGGCGAGCACAGGAACATGATTTTCTCGTCACCCGTCAGCGATGCCGCCAGTGCGTCGAGATCCATATGGAAACGGCCGTCCCTGATCTGCATCGTCGAGGCATGAACACGCCGGTCATTGGCTTTGATGATGCGGGCGAATGAGTGATAGACGGGTGAAAAGACAATCACCGCCTCGCCAGGCTGCGAGCAGGCGTTGATGATGACCGACAGCCCGTTGCCAAGGCCATGGGTCTGTAGCGCCCAGTCAGGCTCGATCACCCAGTCGTGGCGGCGCGCCATCCATGCCATCTGCGCCTCGCGAAAGCTGTCATCGGGTCCGTAATAGCCATGCACACCATGATCGACCATCTTCTGCAGCGCTTCGTTGACAGGCGGCGGGGCGCGGAAATCCATGTCCGCCACCCATAGCGGAATGCCGGTATCAGCCGGCACGCCATACTCTCCAGAGAAGGTTTCCCACTTGGTGAGATGCTTGTTGCGGTTGTCGAGAACCTCGTCAAAATCGATCATGATGGACAAAGTCCCCGGCCAGTGGCCACTGGTTGTTCAGGCGCTAAAAAGTGATGGAATACCTGTAATGCGCGGGGCGCAACAGCGCCCGAGGCAAAGACTAGCCAGACTTAAAGGCAGGCATCAAGCCCCTTCATCAGCTGCTGGACTTCGGCGTCGGTGGTGTAATGCACAAAGCTGAGCCGCAGCACACCCGCATCTGGATCGCATCCCATCGCCCCGATCGTCCGGATGGCGTAGAAATTCCCCTCTCCGGCCATGACGCCATGATCAGCCAGCGAAATGGCAATTTCCTCAGCCGGCCTTGCCGTATGCAGCGCGACCGTGGGCACACGCCCGGCATCTGTACCGACTTCCTTGCTTCCAAGGATGCGAGCATCATTGCGGCTGCCGAGATAGTCCAGAAGCGGCGCAAGCACCTTGTCCTCATGCCCGCGCTGCATCGCGGCCACCGCCCGCGCCCGTTCCGCCGGGGCCGCCTCGGCACCATGATGATGCGCATAGAGAGCATCGATATAGTCTGCCATGCCGGCACAGGCCGCGATCTGTGCATGGTCGGGACCGGCAGGGGTGAGCCGCTTGTAGCGGACATCGGCATTGAAGAAATGCGCCTGATTGACCAGCCTGTCGGCGAGCTCGCGCCGAACCACCATGATCCCCTGATGCGGGCCATAGGTCTTGTAACTGGAGAACAGGTAGATATCAGTGCCAAGCGAACCAACATCTGGCAGCCCGTGCGGTGCATAGCTGACACCATCACAGCAGGTGACCGCGCCGACATCATGGGCCATGGCGGTGATCCGCGCGACCGGGTTCTCCTGTCCGATGACGTTGGAGCAATGCGGGAAACAGACCAGCTTTACCTTCTCGTCAAGAATGGCGGCAAGGCTGTCCAGTTCGAGCTGGCCACTCTCCGGATCAATGCACCATTCACGAATTTCCATCCCGCGATTTTCAAGCCGCCGCCACGCACCGCTGTTCGCCTCGTGGTCCTGGTCGGTGACAATGACAGCATCGCCAGGCGACAGGGTGTCGGCAAAGGCCTGCGCCAGGACATAGGTGTTCTGGCTTGTCGACGGGCCGAAGCTGAGCTCGTCGGCCTCGACATTCATCAGCGCCGCCAACCGCGTGCGCGCCTCGTCCATCTCGGCACCGCCGGCCGCGCTTGCCGCATAGCGGCCATAGGGCTGGACCTTGCGCTGAGTGTAGAAGCGGTGAAGCCGGTCAATCACCTGACGGCAGGTATAGGACCCGCCTGCATTCTCAAAAAAGGCCTGGCCCTGAAGCGATGGTTCGGAGAAAGCCGGGAACTGTGACCGGACGAAATCAACATCAAGTTTTGCGGTCATGGGAAATCCTGTCAGGCGTGTTGCGAAGGTGAATGTCGGTGTTCAGACGATAGCAGTGATCAGCCGTCCGGGTCGAGCGTTGCGGCATCCGGCCCCCATACATCGGTAACGGCATAGCCGGAGGCGAAAACATCACTCGGATCGCTTTCCACCAGTGTTTCGCCGAAGCGCCAGCCGCGTCCGGAAATCCGCGGCAGGATCGCGGTGCGGCCCGCCGCCTCGGTCACGCCAAGAAGCGTCACCTCGAAGGCCGAACCGATGACGGACCGGGTGGTAATGGTCTCGCCGACGGATATTTTGCCCCTTGCATGAAGCGATGCCAGATGCGCCGATGACCCGGTGCCGCAGGGGCTACGGTCGAGCCGGCCCGGTGGCATCACGGTGGCGGTGCGTGTCTGGCCATCGGCCCCGGCTTGCCGGAACATCACATAGGCGATGCCGTTGATCGCCGGTATTTCGGGATGAACCACTGGATCTGCCGCAGTGAACCGATCGCGAAGCACCATGCCGATGCGCGCCAGTTCGGCAGCGTCACGCGGCATGATGGACAGGCCGACCTGATCGACATCGACAAGGGCGTAGAACACCCCGCCATAACAGATATCAGCTGTCACCCTGCCCCATTCCGATGTATCCAGCACCACATCCAGCGCCTCAACGAACGACGGCACCATGTCGATGGCGACACGTTCACACTTGCCGCCATGGCAGGTCGCTGTGGCGGTGACGAGTCCGGCGGCTGTTTCCAGCGTCACCACCGTCTCAGGCTCGATCATCGGAATACGGCCTGTCTCGAGGAGTGCCGTGGTCACGCAGATGCTGTTGGACCCGGAACTGGCATGCGCGGCATTCGGCTGCAGGATCACAAAGGCCGCATCTGCGGCCGGATCGACAGGATCCATCATCAGGTTCACCGAACAGGCCGGATTGGCGCGCGGTGCCAGCATCAGATGACGGCGCAGCGGAATGCCGGCATCGCTATTCAGCCAGTCGAGCCTGTCGACAATGGTTTTTCCAGGAATTTCCGGCACACCGTCAATCGCGACATAGCCGAGTTCACCCTCGGCATGGGTGTTGATCATGCGGATCGCCGGTGCGGCGGTCATTTTCCGGCAGCGGCGCGAAGCGCCGTGA
>JAKMFG010000255.1 GCA_022425565.1 Alphaproteobacteria bacterium | reverse complement strand
GTTCAGCGGCGAGACGGACTGGCAGCTCGCCGGCGGTATGCGCGCCGGGGCTTATTTCAGCCGCGCGATGGCCGAAGGTGCCACCCGCCGCGGCGAGGCTTACGGGCTGACCGACTTTGGTATTGCCGCCGGGTTCGACGGTGAGAACGGCGGCGGGATTGGCATTCGCGCCAGCCGACTTACCGAGCAGGGACGGTTTCTCGGCAGCAAGCCGGAGGGCGCTTTCGCGCTGTCACGGCCGACACGGTCCGGCTATCTGCACGTCTCGGCTGAACACAGGCTTAGTGAACATGTCTCTGTCGGGGCGAACCTCATGCAGCTTCGTGCACAGGTCGATTTCCGGCATGACAGTTTCGTCCGTGACACAACGCTCAAGGCCAGCAGCGCCGGGGCGCATCTGGCCCTGCAGGATGCGGCACGCCCGGGCGACAGGCTGACACTTCAGTATGGCCAGCCGCTGGCCGTCACCGGCGGGGCGATCCGCCAGAGCTCGGTGATGGGCTATACCGGCGGCGGTGCCTACCGGGTCGACGATACGGTTCTCGATCTTGGTGTTCGCAAGCGTCACCGCATGGCGCAGGTGATGTATCGGGTTCCGCTTGCCGACGGCATTTCCGGCTTTGCCGCGGCGGCGCATCATCGTAACTGGAGCCATCGTGGCGGCCTTGGCAACAACCTGGTGATGTTCGGCCTGTCGATGCGGCGCTAGGTGGAATGGCCGCGGCAAAGTGAAGTTGCAAGTCGGCCTTGCAAGTCGGGCTCGTTGGTTGAATCAGTAAGTTGAACCCGTTGGTCGAAACCGGTTGGATGGGCCGAAATGACGCCTATGCCGCCGGCCGGATGATGTTTATATCGAATGTGGTACCCAACTCTAGGGACGGACCTGAACCCAGCCGGAGCCTTGGCCATGCCAGCCAACCACGCCACATCGCCTGCCGACATTCCCCTGATGACGGTGATCAGGCGCGGCCTGTCACGCCGCTGCCCGAATTGCGGCAAGGGCGCGGTGCTGTCCGGCTATCTGACCCGTGTGCCGGTTTGCGGGTCCTGCGGCGAGGACCTGTCGCATATCAGCGCCGATGACGGCCCGGCCTGGGCCACGCTGATCGTGGTCTGCCACGTGCTGGCCCCGTTCCTGATCATTCTCGGTCGCGACGAGCGGGTTCCTGTCTGGGTGGCGATTGCCGCGCTGGCGGCGATGATGCTGGCCGGCGTCTGGTGGTGCCTGCCGCGTTTCAAGGGACTGTTTATCGCCCTGATCTGGCGCACTGGTGCCACTGGTGAGGATGTTTTCACCCATTCCGCCACCGAGGATGCCGAGAGTCACAACCGCCGGGATGGCTGATGCCTTTGTCCCCTTGATGAAAAAGAATCTATTTTTTCATTTCAGAATGAAAAATTGATTGATTTTTTCATTCTTTATGCGCAACGATTTCCCGCAGGAGAATTGCATCATGCTGCGGGGGAAGCATTGTGCTGATGAAAGTCAATGACAAGGCGAAAACCGCGTCCGGGAACCGTGAGAACGGCCCCGAACCGCTTCGCTCGTCCGGGTCCATTGGCGCTGATATCCGTGCCCTGCGACGGTCCCGCGGCTGGACGCTGAGCGACCTTGCCGAGCGGCTCGACCGGTCTGTCGGCTGGCTCTCGCAGGTAGAGCGCGGCCAGTCTGAACCGGCGCTTGCCGACATTCGCGGCGTCGCTGCAATGTTCGACCTTCCCGTCAGTTTCTTTTTCAGCCAGAGCCCGGATACCGCCGAGGCGTCCTATGTCGTGCGTGCCGACAGCCGCCGTACCATGACGGACGAGGGCAAGGGCCTTGTGGAAAGCCTGCTGTCACCGGACCTTGGCGGCGCGTTCGAGATTGTGCATTCGGTGTTTGCCGCCGGCGCGCGCTGCCCCGAGCCGTTCGTGCGCCAGACCGAGGAAGCCGGCTATGTAATCGAAGGGTCGCTGACGCTGATCATCGATGGCGAACGACTTGAACTGAACCAGGGCGACAGTTTCCGCTTTGCCGGCGAGACGGTGTCCTGGGTGAATGAGGGCGATATGCCCGCAGTGCTGATCTGGGTGATTGCGCCGCCGGTCTATTGACCGCTGGACTGACAGTAAACGTATCAATTCTGAACATGGCGGATGGTGCCGCCGGAGTGACAAGAGAGAGACTGGACATGGATGACGTATCTGCGAACACGGAAGTGAACAAAGCCACCGGCAAGCTGCCCAGCACGGCACGCGTTGTGGTGATTGGCGGTGGTTCGGTCGGCGCCTCGGTGCTGTATCATCTCGCAGAAAAGGGCTGGACTGATGTCGTGCTTCTTGAGAAGAACGAGCTGACTTCTGGTTCGACCTGGCATGCCGCCGGCAACTGCCCGAACTTTGTCGGCTCCTGGACGATGATGAAGATCCAGTCCTATTCGACCAGCCTGTATCGCGAGCTTGGCGCGATGGTCGACTATCCGATGAACTATCATGTCACCGGGGCCATCCGGCTGGCGCATTCCCGCCAGCGTATGGAAGAGTTCCGTCATGTCGAACGCATGGGTCGGCAGATGGGCGTCGAGTTTCAGGAAATGTCGCCTTCCGAGATGCAGGAGGTCTATCCCTTCCTCGAGACGCATGACCTATATGGTGGCCAGTGGGACCCGCTGGACGGTGATATCGACCCGGCGCAGCTGACCCAGGCCCTTGCCAAGGGCGCGCGAGACATGGGCGCCAAAATTATTCGGTTCTGTCCGGTCAACGGCGTGCGCCGCGAGAATGGCGAATGGGTGCTGTCGACGCCGCAGGGCGAGATTCGCTGTGAATATGTTGTCAACGCCACCGGCTACCGTGCGAACGAGGTTGGCGCGATGTTCGGGCGGAACGTGCCCTGCGTGTCGCTGGCGCACCAGTATCTGATCACCGAGGGCATCCCCGAGCTTGCCGAGCGCGACAAGAAGCTGCCGCTGCTGCGCGATCCCGACAGCTCCTATTATCTCCGTCAGGAAAAGGACGGGCTGCTTCTCGGGCCATATGAGAAGAACTGCCGCGCGCACTGGACCACGGCAGACGATCCGATGCCGGAAGATTTCTCCTTCCAGCTCTATTCCGACGATCTGGAACGCCTCGAATGGTACATTGAAGACGCCTGTGCCCGTGTGCCGCTTCTGGGCACCGCCGGCATCACCAGGGTGGTGAACGGGCCGATCCCCTACGCCCCCGACGGGCTGCCGCTGATTGGGCCAATGCCCGGCGTGCCGAACGCTTTCGAGGCCTGTGTCTTCACATTTGGCATTGTTCAGGCCGGCGGCGCCGGCAAGCTGCTGTCCGACATCATCGTCGAGGGCGAGTCCGAGACCGACAGCTGGGCCGTCGATCCGCGCCGTTTCACCGACCATGTCGATCTCGAATACACCAGGGTCAAGGCGCTTGAGACCTACAGCCACGAATATGCGATGCATTTCCCACAGATTCAGTGGCCGGCTGGGCGCAATGCCAAGGTCTCGCCGCTCTATGACCGGCTGGCTGGCTCAGGTGCGGCGTTCGGATCCTATGGCGGATGGGAGCGTGCTGACTGGTTCCCGCGTGACGGCGAGTCCGAGCATGCGGCCGATAGCTATGACCGGCAGCCCTGGTTCGACACCGTTGGCGCCGAGTGCCGTCATGTCGCCGAGCATGTAGGTGTGCTGGAGCTGACCGGCTTCTCGCGCTTCATGGTCAGCGGTGCCGGCGCTGCCGCCTGGCTTCGCGGCATGGTCACCGGCGGTCTGCCCAAGGTTGGGCGGATCGGCCTTGTCTATTTTGCTTCGGAGCAGGGCAAGATCCTGACCGAGATGACCGCCACCCGTCTCGGCGAAGACGAGTTCCTGATGATGACCGGTGCCGGTGCCTACTGGCATGACCGTGATCTTCTGAACTTCAACCTTCCGGCTGAAGGTTCGGTCATGGTCAAGGACATCACATCCGATCTGGCGACCCTGCTGGTTACCGGTCCGAAGGCCCCCGGCCTGATGGCCGACCTCGCCGGTGAGGGTATGGGCCATGAGGCCTTCCCGTGGCTGACCTGGCGGCAGATGGAGATTGGCGGCGTGAAGGTGAACGCCATCCGCGTCTCCTTTGCCGGCGAGGCCGGATGGGAACTGCATTGCGACATGGGTGACATCACCGCCCTCTATGACGCTGTCTGGGCCGCGGGCGAGCCGCACAATATCGGCAATTTCGGCATGCTGGCTCTCGACTCCATGCGGCTTGAAAAAGGCTACCGATCCTGGAAGGCCGACCTCACCTCGGACTACACCATGTTCGAGAGCGGCCTTGGTCGCTGGGTGAACCTGAACAAGGAAGCCTTCACCGGCAAGGCGGCGCTTCAGGCCGAACATCAGGCTGGCGTTACGCAGAATTTCGTGACCCTGACCCTCGATGACCCGACCGATGGCGAGCCGTTTGGCGAGGCGATCTATCTCAGCACCGTGCGGGTCGACGGCAATGACGCCGGTCTCGTTGTCTCGGCAGGCTATGGCCACCGGGTTGGCAAATCGATCGCCATGGCGGTCGTTGATGCCAAGATGCTCGAGAGCGGCGGTGCGATGACAGTCGATGTCCTCGGGCGCGAGCGAGCCGCGCATCTGGTTGCCGGTGATGTTCTCTACGATCCCGAAAATGCAAAGATGAAGGTTTAATGTGATGGATATCCCGGCAAAGGCACGGGCGGTCATTATCGGCGGTGGTGTCGTCGGCTGTTCGATTGCCTATCATCTCGGCAAGCTTGGCTGGACCGACGTCGTTCTTCTCGAGCGCAAGCAGCTGACCTGTGGCACCACCTGGCATGCCGCCGGGCTGATCGCACAGCTTCGTGCGACCCAGAACATGACGCGGCTGGCGAAATACTCGCAGGAGCTGTATTTCGGGCTTGAGGAAGAGACCGGCGTGGCCACTGGCTTCAAGCGCAACGGCTCGATCACTGTTGCCCTGACCGACGAGCGGATGGAAGAGCTTCGCCGTTCTGCCGCCATGGCGCGTGCCTTTGGTGTCGAGATCGACGAGATCAGCCCTTCGGATATCCAGTCACGCTATCCCGGCCTGACGGTCGATGATGCGGTTGGCGGCGTCTGGCTGCCGAAGGACGGCCAGGCGGACCCGGTCAACATCACCCAGGCGCTTGCCAAGGGTGCGCGCAATTACGGCGCGAAGATCATCCAGGGCGTCAAGGTCACCGATATCCACCAGACCGACGGTCGCGTTACCGGCGTAATGACCGACCAGGGCCCGATCGAGGCCGATTACGTGGTCAATGCGGGCGGCATGTGGGCGCGCGAGATCGGCGCAATGGCCGGTGTTGCCGTGCCGCTGCATGCCTGCGAGCATTTCTACATCGTGACCGAGGGGATCGACGGGCTGACATCGAACCTGCCGGTGCTACGGGTGCCGGACGAATGCGCCTATTACAAGGAGGACGCTGGCAAAATCCTGCTTGGTGCCTTCGAGCCGAATTCCAAGCCATGGGGCATGAACGGCATCCCCGAGGATTTCGAGTTTGACTCCCTGCCCGAGGATTTCGATCACTTCGAGCCGATCCTCGAGCGTGCCGTCGAGCGTTTACCGGTTCTGGCCGAGGCAGGCATCCAGACCTTCTTCAACGGACCTGAGAGCTTCACTCCGGACGACCGTTATATTCTTGGCGAGGCACCAGAGTTGCAGAACTTCTTTGTTGCCGCCGGTTTCAACTCGGTTGGCATCCAGTCCGCTGGCGGGGCCGGCATGGTGCTCGCCGAATGGATGGACACCGGCAACGCGCCGATGGACCTTTGGGATGTCGACATCCGCCGGATGCAGCCGTTCCAGGCGAACCGCTCATATCTGAAAAGCCGTGTGTCTGAAACGCTCGGCCTTCTCTATGCCGATCATTTCCCATACCGCCAGGTCGAGACAGCACGTAATGTGCGGCAGTCGCCGATCCATGACAGGCTGAAGGGCGAGGGCGCCTGCTTTGGCGAGGTCAGCGGCTGGGAGCGTGCCAACTGGTTTCTGCCAAAGGCCGAGCGCGATGCCGGCAAGCTGGCGGAATATGAATATAGCTGGAAGCGCCAGAACTGGTTTGACCACAGCGCCGACGAGCACAACGCCGTGCGCAATCATGTCGGCATGTTCGACCTGTCCAGCTTCGGCAAGATCCGGGTTGTCGGCAAGGATGCCGAGGCGGTGCTGCAACGGCTTTGCGGCAATGATGTCGCGGTGCCGGACGGCAAGATCGTCTATACCCAGTTCCTGAACGAGGACGGCCATATCGAGGCCGATGTGACGGTGACACGTCTCTCGTCCGACGAGTTCCTCGTTGTCACCCCGGCAGCAACGGTGCGGCGCGACCTGCACTGGATCAACGGTCATATTCCTGACGGCGCACACTGTTTCGCCATGGATGTGACCGTGTCGGAATCGGTGATGGCGGTCATGGGGCCGGAGGCGCGCGATTTCCTGCAGCCGCTGATCCCGCAAAGCCTGTCGAACGAGGACTTCCCCTTCGGCACGGCGCAGCCGATCGAGATCGGCCATGGCATTGCCCGCGCGCATCGCGTGACCTATGTCGGCGAGCTTGGCTGGGAGCTCTATGTCTCGACCGACATGGCCAACCATGTGTTCGACACCCTGATGGCCCGGGCCGGTGATCATCCGCTGCGAATGTGCGGCCTTCATGCGCTTGACAGCTGCCGTATCGAAAAGGCGTTCCGCCATTTCGGCCACGACATCTCGAACGAGGATCATGTTCTCGAAGCCGGTCTCGGCTTTGCCGTCAAGGAAGGTAAGCCCGATACCCGCTTCGGCGGCATGATCGGTGCCGATGCGGTCAAGGCCAAGCGCAATGACGGGCTGAACCAGCGTTTGATGCAGTTCAGGCTGAACGACGCGCAGCCGCTTCTCTATCACAATGAGGCGATCCTGCGTGACGGCGAGATCGTCGGCTATCTGACAAGCGGCAATTATGGCCATCACCTCGGTGGGGCCATCGGCCTCGGCTATGTGAAATGCCGTGAGGATGGCGAAAGCGCCGAATCACAGCTTGGGTCGGAATACAGCATCGACGTCGCTGGCACGATCGTGCCGGCCGAGGTCAGCCTCCGCCCCATGTATGACCCGAAATCCGCGCAGGTGCGCCTCTGACAACAAGGAGAGTGCGATGATGAAGCATCTCTTTTCACCGATCCCCCAATCCGCCCGCCGTGCCGGTGGCCGTGCCGCAAGGCGCTCTGTGCGGGCAGCTCCGTTGTCCGAGGAGCTCCGTCCGGTCCGTGCCGGCCTTACCGGTGGCCAGTACCGCCCGCTGGATGACGCGGCGGTGGCCGCGATTGATGATGCGGTTCACCAGATTCTCGAGGAAATCGGCCTGAGCCAGGCGCCTGAATCGGGCGTCGCCTATATGACGGCCGTTGGTGCCATCGCTGGCGAAGACGGGCGCGTGCGCTTTCCGCGGGCGCTTGTCGACGACATGCTGGCGAATGCGGCACGAAATATCACGCTTCATGGGCAGGACCCGAAGCACGATATGCTGCTCTCTGGCTCACGTGTTCATTACGGCACCGCCGGGGCGGCGGTTCATGTCGTGGATGTCGAGAACAACGCCTATCGCGAGTCATACCTTGCCGACATTTATGATGCGGCCCGCATCGTCGAGAAGATGGACAACATCCATTTCTTCCAGCGGCCAATGGTGGCGCGCGATATCGAGGATCCGGCGGCTCTCGATCTCAACACCGTCTATGCGGCGGTGAAGGGAACAACCAAACATGTTGGAACCAGCTTTACCGAGGCGCCCTATATCGCCCCAGCGGTATCGATGCTTCACGACATTGCTGGCGGTGAAGACAAGTGGCGTGCCCGTCCTTTTGTCTCGAACAGCAACTGCTTCGTGGTGCCGCCGCTGCGGTTTGCCACTGAATCCTGCCAGGTGATGGAAGAGGCTGTGAAGGCAGGCATGCCGGTTCTGCTGCTGTCCGCCGGCCAGGCTGGTGCCACCGCTCCGGCGGCCATTGCCGGGGCCATTGCCCAGGCGCTTGCAGAGGTCATTGCCGGCCTCATCTATGTGAATTCGATGAGGCCGGGCCATCCCTGCATCGTCGGCACCTGGCCGTTTGTCTCGGACCTTCGCACCGGCGCGATGTCGGGTGGTTCGGGTGAGCAGGGGCTGCTGACGGCGGCCTGCGCACAGATGCTGCAATATTACAATCTCCCCGGCGGTGCCGCATCCGGCATGGCGGATTCAAAGGTGCCCGATGCGCAATCCGGATACGAGAAGGGCAGCACGCTGGTGATGGCCGGCCTGTCCGGCCTCAACATGGTCTATGAGGCGGCCGGCATGCATGCCTCGCTTCTCGGCTTCTGCCTTGAATCGCTGATCATCGACAATGACATGCTCGGCCAGTGCCTGCGCTGTGTGCGCGGGATCGAGGTCAATGACGAGACCATCGGCATTCAGGTGATGAAGGATGTGTGCATGGGCGGCCCCGGCCATTATCTGGGCCATGACCAGACCATCGGGCTGATGCAGACGGAATATATCTATCCCGAGCTCAGCGATCGTTCGAGCCCGAAGGAATGGGAAGAGCTCGGCAAGCCGAATCTGGTGGCCGAGGCGGTGAAGCGCAAGACACAGATTCTTTCAGATTTCGTGCCGCAGCATATTCCCGAGGAGCTGGATGCCCGCATTCGGGCCGATTACGACATCCGTCTGGGGTGATATCTGGCCCTGCGACGAAAAGCCGGTATGATTGAGCTCGGGTAACAGGCTTATCTGTACCCCTGCAGACCCCATGGCACGGCAGTCCAGCTACGGTCTGTCCGCGCGTGATTCTTCTGGAGAATGAGCAATGTATCAGGCACCGGTTGACGACATGAAATTCGTACTTCGCCATCTTGTCGGGCTCGACAGGGTGGCGGAACTGGACGGGTATGACATGGTTTCCGAAGACCTTGTTGATGCCGTTCTGGATGAAGCAGGCAAACTCGCCGGCGAGGTGATCGCGCCACTCAACCATGCCGGTGATATGGCCGGCTCGGTGCGCAACGCCGATGGCAGCGTCACCACACCTGACGGCTT
>JAKMFG010000235.1 GCA_022425565.1 Alphaproteobacteria bacterium | reverse complement strand
CTTCAGCTTCGCCGCAAATTTCGACTTGCCGTCGAGGATAGCGGCAAGTGTCGCCGCATCATCGCCAAGCTGCTCGGCGTCATAGGTCAGGTCCATCTCGGGCCCGACAATGCCGACAGGCATGCGTGTTGTCAGCCAGTTGCGCCGAATGCGGGCGTTCAGCACAGCCGCCTCGATCCGAGGGTTACTGCCGATGATCAGCAGCGCGTCCGCCTCGTCGATGCCGGCGATGGTCGAATTGAACAGATAGCCGGCACGCACGCCGCCGATCTTTGCCCCGTCCTGACGGCAGTCGATGCTGGCGCTTCCCAGCTTGTCGAAAAGGGTTTTCAGGGCAAACATGGATTCGGCGTCGCACTGGTCGCCGGTGATAGCGGCAATGGCATTCGGCTTGGCTTTCTTCAGCCTTGCGGCAATCGCGGCGAAAGCCTCGTCCCAGCTTGCCGGAGCGAGCTTGCCGTCACGACCACGAATAAACGGCCGGTCCAGACGCTGGCGGCGCAGCCCGTCAACGGCATAGCGGGTCTTGTCGGAGATCCACTCTTCGTTGACGTCCTCGTTCAGGCGCGGCAGCACGCGCATCACCTGCGAGCCACGCGCATCGACGCGGATGTTGCTGCCGACGGCATCCATGACATCGATGGATTCGGTCTTGTTCAGCTCCCACGGGCGAGCGGTAAAGGCATAGGGCTTGGATGTCAGCGCGCCTACCGGGCACAGGTCGATCACATTGGCCGACAGCTCTGATGCCAGTGTCTTTTCCAGATAGGTGGTGATTTCCATGTTTTCGCCGCGCCCGATGGCGCCGAGCTCGGGCACGCCGGCCACCTCGGTGGCGAAGCGGACACAGCGCGTGCAATGGATGCAACGGGTCATGGTGGTGCTGATCAGCGGGCCCATATGCTTGTCTTCGACGGCGCGCTTGTTCTCTTCATAGCGCGAGCTGTCAAAGCCATAGCCCATGGCCTGGTCCTGAAGGTCGCATTCGCCGCCCTGGTCGCAGATCGGACAGTCCAGCGGATGGTTGATCAGCAGGAATTCCATCACGCCTTCACGCGCTTTCTTCACGCGATCGGTGTCGGTGCGGATCACCATGCCATCGCCTGCCGGCATGGCGCAGGAGGCAACCGGCTTCGGCGCACGCTCCATATCGACAAGGCACATGCGGCAATTGCCGGCGATCGACAGCCTGTCATGGTAGCAGAAGCGCGGAACCTCGATCCCGGCCTCCTCACAGGCGTGAAGGACGGTGGAGCCGTCCTCTACCTCGACCTCGATGCCGTTCACTGTCAGCTTTGGCATGGTCCTGTCCCCCTACTCGGCCGCTTCGACCGCCGCCGCGGCACGGTGCGCCGTGATCCGGCGCTCGATTTCCGGGCGGAAATGCTTGATCAGGCCCTGGATCGGCCAGGCAGCCGCATCGCCGAGTGCACAGATGGTGTGCCCCTCGACCTGGCGCGTCACCTGCTCCAGCGTATCAATTTCATGAATTTCGGCATCACCACGGACAAGGCGCTCCATCATCCGCCACATCCAGCCGGTGCCCTCGCGGCACGGCGTGCACTGGCCGCAGCTTTCATGCTTGTAGAAATAGGACAGGCGCGAAATGGCCTTCACCACGTCGGTGCTCTTGTCCATGACGATGACACCCGCCGTGCCAAGACCGGTTCCAGCCTCTTTCAGCGCATCGAAATCCATGGTGATGGTGTTGCAGACAGCCTGCGGCATCATCGGGGTCGAGGACCCGCCTGGGATCACCGCCAGCAGATTGTCCCAGCCGCCGCGCACGCCGCCGGCATGCTTTTCGATCAGCTCGCGAAGCGGAATGCCCATTTCCTCTTCGACATTACAGGGATTGTTCACATGGCCGGAAATGCAGAATAGCTTGGTGCCGGTGTTGCCGTCCTTGCCAAGACCGGAGAACCAGTCGGCGCCGCGGCGCAGGATCGTCGGCACAACGGCGATGGATTCGACGTTGTTGACTGTGGTCGGGCAGCCATAGAGGCCAGCACCCGCCGGAAATGGCGGCTTCAGGCGCGGCTGGCCTTTCTTGCCTTCCAGCGACTCGATCAGCGCGGTTTCCTCGCCGCAGATATAGGCGCCGGCACCACGATGAAGATAGATGTCGAACTTCCAGCCGGATTTGACGGCATTGTCGCCGAGCAGGCCGGCGGCATAGGCCTCGTCGATGGCGGCCTGAAGGCGGCGCGCCTCGTTCACGAATTCGCCGCGAATATAGATATAGGCAGCATGCGCCCGCATCGCGAAACCGGCAATCACGCAGCCTTCCAGCAGCTTGTGCGGCTCATTCCGGATAATGTCGCGATCTTTGCATGTGCCGGGCTCTGATTCATCGGCGTTGACCACAAGATAGTGGGGGCGCGCGCCGACCTCCTTGGGCATGAAGGACCATTTCAGGCCAGTCGGGAAACCCGCACCGCCACGGCCACGAAGGCCGGATGCCTTTACCCGCTCGACGATCTCGTCATGGCCGAGCTTGATCAGCTTCGCCGTGCCATCCCAATCACCACGGGCCTTTGCCCCCTTCAGGCCGGAATCCATCCAGCCGTAGAGATTGGTGAAAATGCGATCTTCATCTTTCAGCATTTGCCTCTCCCTATTCCGCCGGCTTCAGCGCCGCAAGGCTTGTCGCGCCAGTCGCGGATTCAGATCCGGAACGGCCGGTCACGGACCCTACCGGCAGCGGTTCATCAGCCTCGAGCGAGTCGAGGAGCGTACCGGTGCTGGCATAGTCCAGATCTTCGTAAAAATCGTCATTCACCTGCAGGATCGGCGCGTTCACACAGGCACCGAGGCATTCCACCTCGAGAAGCGTGAAGCGGCCGCATTCCGACGTCTCGCCCGACGAGATGCCATAGCGGTCCTTGATGCAGCGCATCATGTTGTCGGACCCGCGAAGCCAGCAAGGCGTGGTGGTGCAGGCCTGCAGGAAATATTTCCCGACCGGCTTCAGGTTGAACATCGTGTAGAAGGTCGCAACCTCGAGAACGCGAATTTCAGCCATATCAAGCTTCTTCGCGATCAACTCGATGGCCTTCATCGGGATCCAGTTATCGTGCTGGCGCTGCACCAGATCGAGGAGCGGCATGACGGCACTGGCCTGGCGACCCTTCGGATACTTGGCCACAATCCGCTTGATCTCCGCCTCGTTCTCGCGAGTGAAGGCAAAGCTATCGGGCTGGTTGTCGGCGATGCGGGCGTCGATGCTCATCTGTCGATCTCACCAAAAACAATGTCGAGCGACCCGATAATGGCAACCGAGTCAGCCAGCATGTGGCCACGCGACAGATAGTCGACTGCGGCCATGAAATAGAACCCTGGAGCGCGGATTTTACAGCGATACGGCTTATTGGAGCCATCAGCGACCAGATAGACGCCGAATTCACCCTTTGGCGCCTCAACCGTGGTGTAGCTCTCGCCCTCGGGGACGTGAAAACCCTCTGTGTAAAGCTTGAAGTGATGGATCAGCGCTTCCATCGAATGCTTCATGTCGCCCCGCTTCGGCGGTGTGACCTTGTTGTTTTCCGCCAGTACCGGGCCGTCAGGCATGTTGCTAATACACTGGTGGATGATCCGCAGCGACTGACGCATCTCCTCGACCCGCACCAGGTAGCGCGCATAGCAGTCGCCTGTCTTGCCGATCGGGATGTCGAATTCCATCTCGGCATAGGCATCGTAAGGTTGTGACTTGCGAAGGTCCCAGGCCACACCGCTGCCTCGCAGGCAGGGACCGGTCATTCCAAGGTCGAGCGCCGCCTCTTCGGTGATCACGCCGATATCGACGGTGCGCTGCTTGAAAATCCTGTTATCGGTCAGCAGCGTCTCCAGATCATCGATGAAGGACGGGAACTTGTTCGCCCAGTCGCCGATCTCGTCCAGCAGGCCGTCGGGAAGGTCCTGATGGACGCCGCCCGGACGGAAATAGGCAGCGTGCAGGCGCGCACCACAGGCCCGCTCATAAAAGCCCATCAGCTGCTCACGCTCTTCAAATCCCCAAAGGAGCGGGGTCATCGCACCAACGTCGATGGCAAAGGTGGTCAGGTTCAAAAGGTGGTTCAGGATGCGGCCGATCTCACAATAGAGAACACGGATATATTGCGCGCGACGCGGAACCTCGATGCCGACGGCGCGCTCGATGGCCAGCGCCCAGGCATGTTCCTGATTCATCGGCGACACATAATCCAGCCTGTCGAAATAGGGCAACGCCTGAAGATAGGTCTTGTGCTCGATCAGCTTCTCGGTACCGCGATGCAGCAGCCCGACATGCGGGTCGGCACGCTCGATCACCTCACCGTCCATTTCCAGAACAAGGCGAAGAACACCGTGTGCCGCAGGGTGCTGCGGGCCAAAATTCATCGTGATGGGTTTGATCTGCATCTCAGCCATGATCTGCTCCTCACCCTTCCTTGCCGGCTTTTTCGTCGCCGGGAATCTGCGCCTGCATGCCTTCCCACGGGCTCAGGAAATCGAAATCGCGGAATTCCTGGACCAGCGATACCGGCTCGTTGACGACACGGCGCTGCGTGTCGTCATAGCGGACCTCGACATGACCGGTCAGCGGGAAATCCTTGCGAAGTGGATGCCCCTCGAAGCCGTAATCTGTCAGCAGGCGGCGCAGGTCCGGGTGGCCGGCAAAGAAGATGCCGAACATGTCCCATACCTCGCGCTCGGCCCAGTTGGCGGCGCCATAAATTGTTGTCGCCGACGGAACGGCATGCCCCTCGCCCACGGCGGCCAGAAGACGAAGCCGCATGTTGTTGCGCATGGACAGCAGCTGATAGACGAGCTCGAAGCGCTCAGGACGCTCCGGATAGTCGACCGCAGTCAGGTCGGACAGCTGGTTGAAGGCAGCGTATTTGTCATCGCGAAGCGCGGCCAGTATCCGCTGCACGGCAGATGCCGGAATGCGAAGCACGATCTGGTCCTGCACAACATCGGCATCCTGCAGATCGGCGCCGAGAAGCTGGCGCAGATGATCTGTCATCGCTGTCTGCGCAGACATCTCTTGCGCGGCGCTCTGCTTGTCGGGAGTGACGTTGTCGGTCATTCAACAGTTCCTATGGCCACCTGAAACGGTGCGGGCATGGTGCCTGACATTGATCTAACA
>JAKMFG010000234.1 GCA_022425565.1 Alphaproteobacteria bacterium | reverse complement strand
ACATATGACCGGATTGTGCCGCAAACCGGTCTGAAAGATGGCGTGTTCCGGCCAGCCAGCAACTGGTTGACGATCAGTGAGCGTCAGCCCAGCTGTCGGCGATACCTGCCTCTGCCACCAACGGCACAGCAAGATCGAGCACCGGATCAGCCGCGGATTCCATCACCGAACGGATCACCTCGACAGCTGCCTCGGCGATACTTTCATCCGCCTCGAAGATCAGTTCGTCATGAACCTGCAGCAGCATGCGTGCCTCAATGCCCGCCTTGGCCAATGCCGAAGGAAGGCGCACCATCGCGCGCTTGATGATGTCGGCGGCGCTTCCCTGAATTGGCGCGTTGATCGCCTGACGTTCGGCAAAGCCGCGCTGCGCTGGATTGCTTGCCGTAATTCCAGCGATATGGATGCGCCGCCCGAACAGCGTCTCGACATGGCCTGTCTCGCGCGCCTCAAGCTTGATCTTGTCCATATAGGCGCGAATGCCGGGGAAATTCTCGAAATATGCGTTGATATAGTCGCGCGCCTCACCCTGACGGATGCCGAGCTGACGTGCCAGCCCGAACCCTGAAATGCCATAGATGATGCCAAAATTGATCGCCTTGGCGCGGCGGCGTGTCTCGCCATCCATCTGGTCCAGCGGCACACCGAACACCTCGGATGCGGTGCGGGCATGAATGTCGACTCCGGCGCGGAAGGCATCAATCATCGACTGCTCGCCGGCAACATGCGCTACAAGGCGCAACTCGATCTGCGAATAGTCGGCCGAGATCAGCTTCTTCCCCGGCGCGGCGACGAAGGCTGTACGGATCTGCCGACCCTCTGCCGTGCGGATCGGAATATTCTGCACATTCGGATCGGACGAGGACAGCCGCCCGGTCGAGGCGCCAACCATCGAGAACGAGGTATGGACCCGCCCGCTCTCGGGAAGAATGCTGTCGACCAGCGCATCGGCATAGGTTGATTTCAGCTTGGCGAGCTGGCGCCAGTCGAGCACCCGCGCGGCAACCTCCACGCCTTCACCGGCCAGCGTCTCCAGAACATCGGCCGAGGTGGACCAGGCTCCTGTCTTGGCCCGCTTGCCGCCCTGCAGCCCCATCTTGTCGAACAGAATCTCGCCAAGCTGTTTCGGCGAGGCAATGTTGAACTCCTCGCCGGCAAGGGCGTGAATCTCGGTCTGAAAGGCCTCCATGCGGGTGGCGAAATCATTCGACATCCGCGCCAGAATCGACGGATCGACCGTGATGCCGGCATTCTCCATTTCCGCCAGAACCGGAATCAGCGGCCGTTCCAGCCGTTCATAGACCGAAGTCATGCCTTCGGTGGCGAGCCGTGGACGCAGCATCTGCCAGAGGCGAAGCGTGATATCGGCATCCTCGGCCGCATAGTCGAGCGCCGCTTCAGGTGCCAGCGAGCCGAACGGCACCTGCTTGGCGCCCTTGCCGCAGACATCCTCATATTTGATCGTGCTGTGGTCCAGCCAGTGACTGGCCAGATTGTCCATCGAATGGCCCGATACCCGCCCCGCATCCAGCACATAGGAGAGGCACATCGTGTCATCGACCGGGGCCAGCCTGATGCCGCCATTCATCGGGCGCATCAGCACATGGCTGTCATATTTCAGATTATGGCCGATCTTCAGGACCGACTCATCCTCGAACAGCGGCTTCAGCACCGCCATGGCATCATTGAACCCAATCTGGTCGTAAGTTGCCGGCGGCGCCTCGAGCGCCAGACCCGCCTGCCCATCCGCCTCGACAACAGCCCCGCCATGGCGAAGCGGCACATAGCAGGCGCGCCCCGGAGCCAACGCCATCGACACGCCCACCATTTCGGCCGCCGCCGCGTTCAGCGAACTGGTTTCGGTATCCACCGCCAGATAGCCCTGCTTTCGCGCCGCCGCAGTCCATTCTTCCAGCTTTGCCAGCGTGGTGACGAGCTCGTAGCTGATCTCGCCTCTGGGAAGCGGCACGGATGCCGGGGCCGGCGTGCCTGCCGCCGGCTGCGGCGCTCCGCCCATCGACCTGATGGCCGGTTCTGCCGCCTCGGCAGGTGCGCCGACACGGGTCAGCAGCCGCTTGAAATCCTGCGCCTTCAGGAACGCTATCAGCCTGTCCAAGTCGCGCTCTGTGCGCTTCAGCTCATCCAGTGGCAGCGGCGTCGGCGCATCGTCGCGAAGCCGTACGAGATCGCGTGAAATTCTTGCCTGTTCGGCGAAGTTGATCAGATTCTCACGCCGCTTCGGCTGCCTGATCTCCTCAGCGCTGGCAAGCAGCGTGTCGAGATCGCCATAGGTGTTGATCAGCTCTGCTGCCGTCTTCACGCCGATGCCGGGAACCCCGGGAACATTGTCCGTGCTGTCGCCGGCAAGCGCCTGCACATCGACGACCTTGTCGGGGGTCACACCGAAACGCTCCTCAACTTCCGGTCCGGCGATGCGGCGCTGTTTCATCGGGTCCAGCATGGTGATGCCGCCGCGCACCAGCTGCATCAGGTCCTTGTCGGACGAGACAATCACCGTTTCCATGCCGGCTGCCTCGCCGAGTGCGGCATAGGTCGCGATCAGGTCGTCGGCCTCGAATCCCGGCGCCTCCAGCTGCGGCAGGCTCAGCGCCGTCGTCGCTTCGCGCACAAGGTCGAATTGCGGAACCAGCTCTTCGGGCGGGTCGGTGCGGTTTGCCTTGTATTCGGCATAGATGTCGTTGCGGAAGGTCTTGCGCGCGGAATCAAACACCACGGCGACATGCGCCGGCGCCAGATCATCGACCAGCTTCATCACCATGACGGTGAAACCATAGACGGCGTTGACCGGCGTGCCGTCGCCGCGGGTCATCGGCGGCAGCGCATGAAAAGCCCGGAAGATATAGCCGGACCCGTCGATCAGGACGAGCTGTTTGGACCCGCTCATCGGATGTTATCCCGCAGGAAAAGGGTGAAGGCTGTCTTGTTGGTCCTAGTCATCATCCCCGCCGGTGCTCCGCACATAACGACGCGAGCAATAGGGGCAGATGATCTCGCCATCGGTGCCAAGCGTGAGCCAGACCCGCGGATGCCCCAGCGGGCCGCCACCACCGTCACAGGCAATGCGTGCCTCTGTGACATGGATAGTCTCGGCCACCATTGTCTCACCGGCGGTGCCTGCTGTCATATTTTCGGCCATTCTCGATCCCCACTTGGTCCCGCTGTCGGCGCGCGCGGCGCCTTGGTGCAATTGTGTGGCAACTGTTGGTCTGAACCTATCGTCTGGGCCGCTGCTATGCAATTGCCAAGCGCATTGCCGGACGATCAGAGAACGGCTTTTTCCGGCACCGTCCTGCGCCTATATAAGACATGGTCCTCTTGCAGGACAGCCACAGCCCAGAGAAGAAGACAACGGAACCTGATGCAGAACCCAAGGCAAAACAACTTCATCAACATGCCGGGCAACGGCATCGCCATCGCCGCGCGCGGTGTCGCCAAGACTTATTCCGGGCCACGCGGCAGCGCGCCGAAACAGGCGCTGAAGGATTTCAACCTCGACATTCCGGTAGGCACCGTATTCGGGCTGCTGGGGCCGAACGGGGCCGGCAAATCGACCTTTATCAACATCATGGCGGGAACGGTGATCAAATCCGCCGGCAAGGTGCGGGTCTGGGAAACCGATATCGACGAGAACCCGCGCCAGGCACGTGCCAATATCGGCATTGTCCCGCAGGAGCTGAACATCGACGCCTATTTCACCCCGCGCGAGACGCTGGAGATGCAGGCCGGGCTGTTCGGCGTGCCGTCATCCGAACGCCGGACCGACGAGATTCTCGAGGCTGTCGGCCTGACCGAACAGGCGCACAGCTATGCGCGGCGGCTGTCGGGCGGCATGCGGCGGCGGCTTCTGGTCGCCAAGGCGATGGTGCACAGCCCGCCGATCCTGGTGCTTGACGAGCCGACGGCAGGCGTCGATGTCGCGCTTCGTCAGCGGCTTTGGGACAACATCCGGTCGCTGAACAAGGCCGGCGTCACGATCGTGCTGACCACCCATTACCTGGAAGAGGCCGAGGCGCTGTGCGACGACATCGCTATCCTCAATCACGGGCAGCTGGTGGCGAACAAGTCGAAAGCGGCGCTGATGGCCGGGGCCCGTGCCAAGGAGGTGCGGCTGACACTTGTCGGCGGCACGCCGGATGATCTTCCCGCGGCGCTGGCGGTGCTCGGCGCGCGGCCGGCCGAGGGGGGTATAGCGGTGCGCTATGACCCGTCGGCCAGTAGCGTCGGCGCAATCATCTCGGCGGTAACGGCGGCCGGGCTGGAGATCAGCGACGTCACCACCGACGAGCCGGACCTCGAGGAAGTGTTCCTCGAAATGACCGGCGGCACGGTGTGAGGACCGGGGGCGGAGGCCCGGACCAGCAAGGGTGTCTGATGTCTTGTGTCTGATGGTTGGCAGCTGAGCTTTGGTGTCAGGTGTCTGGTGGTTTGCAGCTGAGCTTTGGTGTCTGATGTCTGGTGGTTGGCCCTTTGTCGTTGGCCATCGCCCGTTGATCGCTGATCGGCAAATATCTTGGCATCGGGGGCCGAGAGGCGTATAAGGCGCCCTGGCGGTGGCTACGGCCACCCGCCGCACCCGTAGCTCAGCTGGATAGAGCGCTGCCCTCCGAAGGCAGAGGTCAGAGGTTCGAATCCTCTCGGGTGCGCCAATCTCCGTGTTTCATCAGACCTAAATCGCCTTGATTCAAGCAGTTAGTTAATCACTGCTGAATTGGGTAGGTCGCATGGTAGGTCAAATAAACCATCATCTTTAT
>JAKMFG010000231.1 GCA_022425565.1 Alphaproteobacteria bacterium | reverse complement strand
CATCTGCAGACAGCACAGCCCGTGACCTTCGGCTTTCATCTGATGGCCTATGTCGAGATGTTCGGACGCGACCGTGGCCGTTTTGCCGATGCGCGCGCACGTCTTAATGAATCGCCGCTTGGCGCCGCCGCGCTTGCCGGCACCGGCTTTCCGACCGACCGCCAGATGACGGCAGAGCTTCTCGGCTTCGACCGGCCGATGGCGAACGCGATGGATGCCGTCTCGGATCGGGATTTTGCACTGGAATTCCTGTCTTCGGCCGCCATCTGTGCGGTTCACATGTCCCGTCTTGCCGAGGAAATGGTGATCTGGTGTTCCGACAGGTTTGGCTTTATCGCCCTGTCCGATGCTTTCACCACCGGATCCTCGATCATGCCGCAAAAGCGCAACCCCGATGCCGCCGAGCTGGTACGCGCCAAGCCGGGCCGGATCATCGGCGCGCTGAACGGGTTGCTGATTGTGCTTAAAGGTCTTCCGCTTGCCTATGGCAAGGATATGCAGGAAGACAAGGAGGGCGTGTTCGACGCCGCCGATGCGCTTGGCATCGCGCTTGCCGCCACCACCGGCATGGTCGCCGATATGACCGCCCAACCTGACAATATGCGTGCCGCCCTTGAACAGGGATTTCCGACAGCCACCGACCTTGCCGACTATCTTGTGCGTGATCTTGGCCTGCCGTTCCGCGAGGCGCATCATGTCAGTGGATCGATTGTTGCCATCGCCGCCGGCAAGGGCTGTGATCTCGACGCGCTGAGCCTTGAGGAGATGCAGCAGGTGGAACCGCGGATCACTGCGGCGGTGATGGATATCCTGTCCTGCGAGGCCGCTGTCGCCATGCGCAAGAGCTTTGGCGGCACCGCACCGGACGAGGTGCGGGCGCGTATCGCCGAGGCGCGACAGAAATACGGGATCGGCGCAGCCTGACCCGCATCGAGACGAGGGAGAGACTGAGATGAAGCTGAAACAGATTGCCATGGTGATGGTGATGCTGGCGCTGACCGCCACCGGCCTGACAGCCTGCGGCAAGCGCGGCGAACCTTATCGTCCGTCGGAAATCCCGGCAGACATCCCGGCAGACATCCCGGCGAAATCCGGCGACAGCACCTCCTGATCCAGACTCCACCGCTTTGTTTGACCGCCCTTGCCGGGCACTATGCCGAGGGAACATGACAGATGTCCGCATTCGCACGTGATGACCAGGGCCGGCTTTGCGCCGGTGGCATGCCGCTTGGCGACATCGCTGCCAGCCATGGCAGCCCACTCTATGTCTATTCCGGTGATGGCATCCGCGATGATTATCGGCGCTTTGCCGCCGCCGTGGCACCGGTAGACGGGGCTGTCCATTTCGCGCTCAAGGCCAATTCGGCACTTGGCGTCATCGGCCTGCTGGCGCGGCACGGTGCCGGCGCGGACATCGTTTCAGGCGGCGAGATGGCGCGTGCGCTGGCTGCCGGCATCCCGGCGGAAAAAATCGTCTTCTCCGGTGTTGGCAAGTCGGCCGAGGAGATCGGCGCGGCGCTTGATGCCGGCATCGGCCAGATCAATGCAGAAAGCCCGCAGGAAGTCGAGGCCATCAGCCAGATCGCAGCGGCACGCGGCGTGCAGGCGCCGGTGGCGCTTCGGGTTAATGTCGATGTGGCGCCAAAGACCCATGCGAAAATCTCCACAGGCCAGCGTTCCACAAAATTCGGTGTCTCCACCTCGCAGAACGAGGCGGCAGAGCTGTATCGCGAAATGGCGGCAGACCCGCATATCCGCCCGGCCGGCCTCGCTGTGCATATCGGCTCGCAGATCATGGAACTCGACCCGTTCGAGCGCGCCTATTCAGCGCTGCTGTCATTCGGCACGGCGTTGCGTGACGAAGGGCTGGAAGTGCCTGTTCTGGATCTTGGCGGCGGCATCGGCGTCGATTACCAGCATGGCACACCAACTGACTTCACCGCTTACGGCGAGCTTGTCTCACGTCTGTTCGCGGATAGCGGCTTTCGCCTCGGCTTTGAGCCAGGCCGCTCGATCGTCGCCAATAACGGTGTTCTGCTGACCCGCGTGATCTATGTGAAGGACGGCGATAACAAGCGGTTCGCGATCGTCGATGCGGCAATGAACGATCTGCTCCGCCCGACCCTGTATGAGGCCCATCACGACATCCAGCCTGTCGGTCCGGAAGGTCCGATTGAGGGTCCGGCTGATATCGTCGGTCCGGTCTGCGAGACAGGCGATTATCTGGGTCTGGACAGGATGATGCCGTCGCTTGCCGCCGGCGACTGTCTTGCCGTGATGTCGGCAGGTGCCTATGGCGCGGTCATGGCGTCGAACTATAACACCCGCCCGCCGGCTGGCGAGGTGATGGTGCTGGATGGTGATGTCCATATCCTGCGGCGCAGGCGCGACGTCGCCGAACTTCTTGCCGAAGAGATCATACCCGACTTCGGTTAGGAATCGCCGGTCAGAATGAGCTGCCGGCGACAGGATCGGCGCGCATTGTCACCGTCACCGTCGGCTCTAGCCCTTCTCCAAGCACAAGTTGTGTGAAGAATTCACTGGCCATTGCTGGACGGATCACACTGTCGTCAGGCTGGATCACGTGGCTGCCAAGCGGATCACCGCTTGCCGACAGGATCGTCACCTCGAGTGACGGTGCATGCGCATAGACCGCAGACCGGTTCATCAGCTTGCCGCGCAGCCGCAATGTATCACCGGCGTAATCGGCCTTCAGATCGACAATCTGCAACTTGTCCGTCTGTGGTTGCACGGCTAGGCCCGCCCTGTCGAACACACCGATCAAGCCGGGCACATAGGCCGTGATCGTGGCACGCTGCGTCACCGCGCCGATGGCAATCCCGAGAACCACGACGAGGATGATCAAGGGCGTCAGCACAGCACCGACGGCACTTCGCATTTCACCGGGATCGGCTTCAGGCACCAGCATCGGTGGTTCAGCCTGCCAGACATGCGCGCAGACCGAACAGCGCACCGGCTGGCCACCATCGGTGATGCGTTCGCTGTCGATGCGAAACACGGTCTCGCAATTCGGGCAGGTGAGAAGCATAGGCCCTGTTTCGTCTTGCTCTGGTTCGTGTTGCTGTGGTTTCCGTCGGGCAGTGTAGTCTGCTGTGGCGTCAGGTCAAAGACCATCCTGCGAAACCACTGCGCCGCAAACACCATGGCTGCCATCTGAGTGCCGGCTTTTTGCCTTCGGGCCGCCTGCTTCTGTGCTATAATCATGCGTCCACGACGGCAACCGGCGGATGAACCATGACGCAGGCAGACGAAGGCACAGCGCACCCGCGCCCGGCATCACTGCCGACGCATTACCGCCGTATCCTGCGCTATCTTCTGGCCTATGCCGTTCTCGCGACAGCGACGCTTGTTGCAGGATTGCAGCATTTCGTGCTGACGCTGCCACAGACGACAACTGGCGCCATTCAGTATACCGACGGTATCGTCGTTGTAACCGGCGGGCAGCAGCGGCTTGATGACGGGCTGGAGTTGCTGACCGCGGGCAAGGCGGAGCGGATGCTGATCTCCGGTGTCGGCGAGGGCGTCAACCGGGCGGTGCTTGTCCAGGAACTGGGCCTTGATGATCGCGAGGCCGGCGCGCTGTTCTGCTGTGTCGAGCTGGATTTCACAGCCGATAATACCCGCGGCAACGCTGCTGCGACGAAACAATGGGCCAGCACGCATGGCATGCGGTCGGTGCGGTTGGTGACGGCAAGCTATCACATGCCGCGTGCACTGGTAGTGTTTGCCCGTGAAATGCCGGATCTGGATATCTATCAGTGGGCCGTCATGCCAGAGGACCTGCAGATTCAGAATTGGTGGCTCGACCGGGCGATGTTCCGGCTGCTGTCGCGCGAATATGTGAAATATCTGGCCGAAACCATCAGAATCTGACGCATTGCCTGAAGACGGAACCGGAAGCCCCGATTCTCAGCTTTGACCCTCAGCTTTGACCCTCAGCTTTGACCGGCGTCAATGATCGAGCGCCTGATTTCGCGGGTGCGGCTGAACAGCGTCTCGAGCTTGTCCTTCTCGCCCCAGCGGATGGCCCTCTGCAGATAGGACAGATCTTCGGAAAACCGCTGCAGCATCTCGAGAACAGCTTCGTCATTATTGATGAAGACATCGCGCCACATCACTGGATCGGAAGCGGCGATCCGCGTGAAATCACGGAAACCGGAAGCCGAGAACCGGATCACATCGTTCTTCAGCTGGCCTTCCAGATCGACCGCGGTGCCGACGATGGTATAGGCAATCAGGTGCGGCAGATGCGATGTCAGCGCCAGCACCTTGTCGTGATAGTCGGCATCCATGCGTTCGCTGACCGATCCCATGGCGGCGACGAAGCTTTCGAAGCGGACAACCTCGTCTTCCGGAACCTCGCGCGGCAGCAGCAGCCAGTAGCGGCCGTCGAACAGCTCGGCAAAACCTGCAGCCGGACCTGAATGTTCCGTGCCTGCAAGCGGATGCGAGGGAAGCCAGTGAATGGCGCCGGAGATATGCGGATCGACATCGCGAAGCACGGAACGTTTGGTCGATCCGGTATCGGTCAGGACGGCACCGGGTTTCATCGCTGGCACGATCTTTGCGGCAAGGTCGCCAAGAGCACCGACAGGCACCGCCATGACTACAAGATCGGCATCCTGTACGGCGGCCACAGCATCGGTCGTCACATGATCGACAAGCCCGAGCTTTTCGATTTCGGCTGCCTTGCCAGAATCAATCTCGCAGCCGGTGATGTTGCTGGTGAGCCCCGCACGCCTTGCGGCAAGGGCAATCGAGGCGCCGATCAGACCGACGCCGATAACGGCTATCTTGTCATAAATGATGGTCATGACACGCTTCTAGTCTGTCTTGCTGTTGCTGGCAATGACGCCAATCACCCGCGCACCGTCTTCTGCAGCGCTATCATGGCGCCCTACAACCAATTCCAGTTCCGGTCCACCGGTGCCGTGACGCGCCACCAACGTGCATTCCTCGGCCACCGGATCAGCAGGCTGGCGCCCGATCATCCAGACCGGCACCAGCGTCGAGCCGGCCACGGGCGGCGTACGGGCAATGACATGGAGTCCCGGCTCATCAAGCAACCAGCCGGCCATTTCGGACTCATAGCCAGCCGGCACAAGCGCAATATCCGCACCTTTTTCCATCGCCTGTCTCACCAAAGCCAGATCGTCACAGCCAACAGTCGTGAAGAAGCCGCCGAAATGCCAGCCGGCGACGGCCATGGCGTCGCAATGGACGGCAATGGTCATGCTGTCATTCTGCAGCGCGGTGCTGGCGGTCATAAGCTGGCGCCACAGATTGACGACAAGCCGGGCGGGAAGATCGGGGGCGGCGGCGACCAGGCGGTCCATCACCTCAGCCTCACGTCCCGGGCGATAGGCAGCGCCGCCATTCTTTGCTGCAATCACGTCGGCAGCCAGCACCATCCGGCGCCGCACAAGCGCAAGAATTTCATCATCCAGCTGATTGATGGTCTGGCGCAGCTCGCTGAGTTTATCGGTCATCGCGCTCGAAACAGGCAGGTTCAAAACAAATCCGCATCAGGACAGATGCCCTGAATGATGCCGGTATGGAGGGTCTTGTCCACCATTAACCGACGCCTCGTCTATAGCAGACCGGACGGGGACGGTGCCAGTTAATCCGTTGGAGAGCCACTACAGCCCCATTTGCCACCCCATTTGGAACCCCATTTGGAACCCCATTTGGAACCATGGTCAGCTGCCCTCGGTACGCTCGGCCATGGACCCGGCGCTTATAGATCCCGAAGGGCGCGGCGACAGTTTGCCGGTCACCACAGCTGTGCGGCTTTTCACACGGCTTGTCTTTCCTGCCGGCGCATAAAGGTTCTTTTCCGCCTCGACCACCAGCACGCCGCCAATGCCGGGCGACCAGTTGCTGCCGATTCGTTCAATCTGCGGCCCGAATCTGAGGAACAGCCCAAGCGTCGCCGGCGGCGTGAAAAGTGCGGTCTGCGCGCGTACCGGCTTGAAGCCGTGATCGGCGAGAAGCTTGCGAAGCTGGCCTCGGGAAAAGGGCCTGCCATGGCCAAACGGAGTCTTTTCCGCGCGCGCCCACAACCCGTTGCGGTTCGGCACCATCACCAGCAGCCGTCCCGCGCCATCAAGAACGCGCCAGCACTCGTCAAGCAGGCGGCTGGGGCTGGGGTCGAATTCGAGTGCATGGAGAAGAAGCAGCCGGTCGAGTTGCACATTCTGCAGCGGCAGGGACCGGCCATTCACAAGTGCTGCACGGTTCGGGCCCTTTGGCGGCCATGGGCGCGGGCCGAGGCGCATTGGCGTGAATGACAGTACCGGCGGTCGCTCTTCGGTACGCAGCACGGGCGGCGGATAACCAATGGCGACGTTGCAGGCATTCGGTGCACGGCTCCAGAAATCGCCAACAGTCCGGCGCAGCCGCATGGCCACATGCCGGCCCTGCCGTGTGCGGTAATAATCATGAAAGTCGGAAGAATCCTCAAACAATCAGCTGCCCCTGATGGCCATTCCAGTCTGGTATTGACCCAGCCTAGCACAGGACGGGAGTTACGGAATCACAGTCCAGACAGCTCATAGGCGATCTCGCGGCAATCCTCATAGGCGTCGGGCTTGGCTGTACGCACACGCACCGCGGCCACGCCCGGCAAGGCACCAAGTGCGTCATACAACTCGCGCGCCAGCGCTTCCTGAAGGTCGAAATGGCGCGATCCGACGATCTCCAGAATGGCATTGCGGATGAGATCGTAATTCAGCGCCTCGTCCAGCGAATCAGATTTGGGCTCGCTGCCGTCAGCCAGCATGATTTCGGCGTCTATGATCACCCGCTGCGGACCCAGCCTTTCATGATCATAGGCGCCGATCCGGCAGGCGCATTCCAGCCCCTCGAGAAAAAAACGGCGTGTCGGCATGGGAGATCGCTCCTCGTATCCGGTTTTCAGAATCCCCCGACCACCCAGTCGGGGGTGATGCCGCAGGCGTCGATCATATCATCGGCACCACCGGCGGCGAACAGGCCATAGCCGGTCAGCAGCACGGTCTGCATGCCCGCCGCCCCGCCACCAAGGATATCGGTATGAAGGCTGTCGCCGATCATGGCCACGCGGCGGCGGTCGAACGACCGTCCGCAATGCGCCGCCAGGCGATCAAGCACGAGATCAAAAGACGGCCCGTGCGGCTTGCCATACCAGCGCGGAACAATGCCGGTGGCATGCGCGGCGCGCGCGGCCCAGTATCCGGGCTCGGCCGTGAAGCCGCCTTCAACCGGCGCGCTGATATCGGGATTTGCCACCAGCAGCTCGCATCCACCGCTGCCAAGCGCCTGCTCCAGCCTGTTTTGATGATCTTCCGTCCAGCCTGCCGACCCAAGAAAGGCGAACGCCGTCGCCTGATCAAACAGGCCGTCACCATCGGACGGGAAGGTCAGCTCTCCCGCGAGACCAAGGGGGCGCGCGGCGGGACCCAGCGCAGCCACCACATGGCTACCTGCAAGAGATGGCAGTTCCGCCTCGAGCGAATCACGGCTCGAGACCACCTGCGCATGCGCCAGATTCAGCCCCCAGTTCCGATATTTCTGCCAACTGGCATAAGCGCCCTGTCCAGCGCCATTGGTCAGCACCATCACGGCGATGCCGCGTGCGTCAGCCTCGTCGAGAAATTCGAGAATGCCGTCGATCAGGCTGCCACCGATATTGATCACCCCGAACCCGTCGAGGACCAGCGCATCGACATGTGGCAGGATGTCGGCCAGCCTGTCGGCGCGGCGCGGACCGCCCGGCACCATCGTTGCGGCAGGCATCTGGTTGCGAAGCGCCTCGTAGATCCTGATGATGTCATCAAGGGTGATGGCGTCCGGCGCAGGCATGCGCAGGCTGGCTGGTACGGTCATACAAACCTCGATTGATGGCCCGGAACTGAAGAAACGCCCCATTGACGGGGCAGCGCGCCTCAGTTCAGTTCGGCCGCGGTAATAAACTCGCCGAATGCCTCGCACCATATCAGCACCGCCGGATAATCGCCAACCGTGATACCGGGCGGCACATCGAGGCTGAAATTGCTGAAAGCCTTGACCTCGTCGACCTGTATCGACTGGCCCTTGATCTTCAGGAAAGATGCCTCGTCGGTGGCAAGTGACGGTGTCAGATACAACCGGTAGTCGGGTCCCGGCGAAATGCTGCCCTCCAGCCAGATTCGCGCATCGCTGGCGCGGACCGTCCCCTCGCCCCAGTGAAAGGCATCGGAGCCGGGCAGGTCGCGGGTAAAGGTACCGCTTCGCTCGGCACTTGCCTCAAGCTGCGCAAGGGCGGCGGTGTCGAGCCCCTTTTCCTCGGTCAGGATCGGCAGGAAATAGACGCCCAGCGCGAAACCTATCACGAGGCCGGCAGCAAATTTCGCGGTGCCGAACAGAATGATGTGGCGGCGGGCAAAATCGAGAAGGGGTTTGATCATCGGCAGATGTCCCAATGGTTAAGTCGCAATTGCGGATGTCATGACGTTATGCCAGCATCCGGACGCACTATAGCCAAGGTCATGTGTGATGGGCAGGGGTTAAGGCATCGCGCGGCTTCACAATCGCGCGCATCGCCGGTCTGGACCTGAAAGCGCTATTCGGTAACGACAATGGCAGCAACCCTCGGGGAACAACAGCATGCGGCTGGACACACTGGAAACCTTCATCACCGGAACACCGCCGCCTGGCCATGGCGGGCGATATTTCATCTTTGTACGGCTGACCACCGCCTGTGGCATCACCGGCATTGGCGAGATCTATTCCGCCAGTTTCGCGCCGGAAATTGTCTGCAAGATGGCTGAGGACATGTTTGCCCGCTATCTGGAAGGCCGCGCGCCTGATCGGATCGAGCATTTCTGGCGTCAGGCGCATGGATCAGGGTTCACCCATCGCCCCGACACATCGGTACAGGGGGTTGTCAGCGGCCTTGAAATGGCTTGCTGGGATATTGTCGGCAAGGCACTCGACAGGCCGGTATATGCGCTTCTGGGTGGGCTGGTGAATGAGCGGTTGCGGACCTACACCTATCTCTACCCGCCGGAAGATGTTGATCCGGCAGAGTTCTATAACGACCCGCATGCCAGCGCCGAGGTGGCGGCAGCCCGTGTCGCGGAAGGATTCTCCGCCGTGAAATTCGACCCGGCAGGCCAGTATACGGTCTATGACGGTCGCATGCCCGATCTCGAGGCCATGGCCCAGTCGGTGGCTTTCTGCCGCGAGATTCGCGCCGCTGTCGGCGACCGTGCGGACATGCTGTTCGGTACCCACGGCCAGTTTACCGCCGCCGGCGCCCTGCGCCTGGCACGGCAGCTGGAGCCGTTCGACCCGCTTTGGTTCGAGGAGCCATGCCCGCCCGACATGCCCGAGGAAATGGCAAAAGTCGCGGCCGGCACCTCGATTCCGGTGGCAACCGGCGAACGACTATGCAGCAAGTTCGAATTCGCGCGGGTTCTGGATCTGGGCGCGGCAGCCATCCTGCAGCCTGACCTTGGCCGTGCCGGCGGCATTCTCGAGGGCAAGAAGATCGCCGCCCTGGCGGAAACCAGATATGCACAGGTGGCACCACATCTCTATTGCGGGCCGGTGGCGGCGGCGGCGAACATCCAGCTTGCCGCCTGCATTCCCAATTTTCTGATCCTTGAATCCATCGGCAAGATGGACGGGTTCCACGCGGCGTTGCTGAAACAGCCGCTTCAGTGGGAGGACGGCTACATCATTCCGCCAACCGCCCCGGGCCTCGGGATCGAGCTGGACGACGCTGTGGTGGCGGCCCATCCATGGACTGGCGACCAGCTGCATCTGGAAATGGGAAGCGAGCCACACGACCCGAAACGCCACGGTCCGTTCGGCGGTGGATGACCGCCGGATCAATGGCCGGATCAATGGCCGGATCAATGGTGGTGATATCTGCCTGAAACCCAAGCGCAATAAAGCGATTGCGGTCTTGACAGGCGCGCGGCGAGGCGTATATTCCAGCGCAATCCGCTTTGGGGTTCCAGAGCGGTATGTTTTTGCTTTCCGCCCAGCCCGGGCGTCGTTGCCCGACAAAAGCGATCCCGCTTGCATCACAGGCGGCGGGGAACACGGCAGCGACCGTTGTCCGGCGGAGTGGAAAGAACA
>JAKMFG010000226.1 GCA_022425565.1 Alphaproteobacteria bacterium | reverse complement strand
CCAGTGAAGCAGCTGCTGGCGCATGCCGTCTGGTGGGATGAAGCTCTCATCCATCACAATCAGCGTATGCAGGGACGTCGTCCTACTGGCCGCCAGTGCGATCCGGGTTGCGAGTAGGCCGCCCGATGTGATGGCGACGCTCGCACCTGAATGATCCATGATGTAGTGATGGTCATCTTCGGTATTGGTGGTGTAGGCGGGAACGACGATGGCCCCGATCGACATGACCGCAAGGTCGGCAATAGCCCATTCCGGCCGATTCTCGGCAGAAACAAGAACGCGCTCGCCGGCCTCGACGCCGCGATCAACCAGAATACCCGCAAGCCTCTTGACCTGATCGGCAACACGCCGCCAGCTGATGCCGCGCCATTCGCCGTCAGCCTTGCTGATCAGCAGGTCCCTGTCACCACCGGCTTCAACATTTGCAAAGAAGGCAGCGGGAAGGTTAGCCGTCTCGACGTAATGTTTTCCTGCCGGCCACTGGTCTTGTGTCATTCTTTACCCATTCTCGCACCCGGCATACCGGCGCGATAACTGTCCCGTAACAAAACATTAATGGAAATCCGCGCTGGTGCAACGGCGAATGGCGCTTGCGCGCAAGAGGTCGCACTATCCGAGAAAAATCGGCGCCATGCTGGCGACCAGAAGTATCGCCATGGCAATATTGAACTTGTGGAGCGCACTGTCCTCTTTCAGCAGCCGGCCGATGATCGTGCCGAACAGGCACCAGGTGCTGGCCGAGCTGAGGCTTGTGAGCATGAAGATGGGGACCATGATCACCAGATCGGACAGGATGTTCTCAATTCCTGTGCTGTACGCGATGATGGCGCTTCCAAGAAGGGTCACGCCCTTCGGATTGACCAGTTGGAACCCGGCAGCCTGAACAAAGGTCAGGGGACGTGCCGACTTGTCACTGGTGGGACGGCCGGCGCTGCCGATCTTCCAGGCCAGATAGCCAAGGAACAGAATGGCGACTGCCTTCATCAACAGGTGAAGTTGCGGGATAGCGGCAAGAAGCCCGGCAAGGCCAAACCCGCCAGCAATGGACAGGCAGCCGATTCCTGCTGCGATACCAAGTATATGCGGCAGCGAGCGGCGGAACCCGAATGTCGCCCCTGACGAGGTTAGCATGACGTTGTTTGGACCCGGCGTGAACGCTGCCGTCGCGGAAAAGAACACAAGTCCCAGAATGGAAGCACTGTCCATGTCAGACCAATTCATTGTCCTGATTGGCCGGCAGCATGATTGCTGTGCGGCAATGGAGTGCTAGCGCAAAGCGGGGTTTCAGGGAACCAGTTTTACCATGCAGCCGACCATGCGATCCCACAACACGCTGCAGAGCTGCTTTGCCTCGTCGGCCGACATCCCGGCCGTCATGATCCGGAACATGTTCTTTCCGTCCGCGCGCCTGTCGGCGGCAATGTTCAGCCCGGCCTTTGACATTTGCTCGGGAAATGCCTGTTCAAGATTGGTGATCTCGTTGACCGCGCCGGTGCGCGAGCGGAAGGCTCCAAGCTGGGCGACAAAGACAGTCTCATCGAAAGTGGACTGGATTTCACTGTCAGCTGGTGTCGAGGTGAGAACGATTGAGGCTTCGCTGTCGAGAAGGCTGAGGCCGTTTGATGCCTCGTCGGCGGCGAGTGTGGTTGTGGCCGGAGCGCCCGGAACACGATCGGTATCAGTGGCGGTGACTTCCCCTGCTGCTGCCTGCGCTAAAGGCGCTTCTGGGGATTCTGTTTCGATCAGTGCAACCGTTTCAGCGGCTGGACCGATGGCCGCATCAAAGGCGGCAACCGCATCATCCAGCTCGGACTTCACCTGCGCCAACTCCGCTGTGACCTCTGCTGTCTCGGCTTCCGCCGCTTTGGTTTCGGCGCGCGCACGGGCAAGATCTGCCGGCTTTGGCAGGGAAGACACGGTCTGCCGTTCTGCCTCGAGCTGTGTTCTCAGCGCGGCCATGTCGGCGGCAAGCTGTTCAATTTCTGCTGTCAGTGTCCGGTTCTGCTCGACAACCGTATCCTTCTCGGTGGCGACGGCCGACAGGCTGGCAATCTCTTGCTGAAGGCCTTCGACCTTGTTGGCGAGCTGGTCGTTATTCGTGCCAAGTTCAACGGCACGCGCTGCCGTATCACGCGCTGCGTCCGCACCTTCACGAAGCGTGTCGAGGCGCGCATGTAGGCCAGCCATCTCGGTTTCGAGTGTTGCGTTGCGCTGCTGGAAATCGCGTCGCCGGCTTTCTTCCTCGCTCAGCCGCAGCATCATTTCGGCAAGGTCGGTTTCGGCTTTCTTGACTGTGGCCGCCGCCAGCAATGCTTCGTTTGCGTTGCATTGCTGCGGGCTTGCGGCCATGTCGGACGAGGTGGAAGGGTCGCTTCCTGCGGCGCATGAGGCAAGTGCGGGATGTTTTTTCACGATGGCCTTGTCGGCTTGCGCATAAAGTGTCGCGCAGACATCGCCAACCATGTCCTGCGCTGCATCGCGGGCATCCGAGCTCAGAATTTCAGCATTCGCCGGGTTGGCAAGATTGTTGAGCAGCCACATGGAGTAGCGGTTCAGCAATTCGTCGATGTCGTCATCCTCAAGGTCGCTGCGCCCTTCGAGCGAGGCTGCGCGCCGGATCACTGAGCCGGAGTAGTTCCGCCGCTCTGACCAGAGCTGGCCGAGCTTCTCGTCGACAAGCACCTGCATCGCCATGATGTCTGCGAAGGCTCCGCACACGGCACCCTGTTCTGCCATGGTCGCGTAGGTTTCCCATGTCCCGAGGTCGATCTCGGCATGTGCTGGACGCACGGCTGCCTGCGTCAGGGTCAACGCGGCTCCGAGCATCATGAGTTTTGGCCAACGGGACAGGAGCATTACAGACAGGCAGCGCGCGCTGCCACTCAACATCAAAAACGCGTGCAGTTTACCTTATCTTAACGAATTCTGTCAGGTGCAAGGCGGCGTGACAGCAAATCACCTAGCCGGAAAAGCGGAGCGCGTCTGCTGCTGCCCGCATCAGGGCCATGGCCTTGTTCTGGGTTTCCTCGAATTCGGCCTGTGGATCACTATCATAGACAATGCCGGCACCTGCCTGAATATGAAGCTGGCCTTCACAAACTTGCGCAGTACGCAGTGCGATACAGGTATCGAGGTCACCGGCGGCCGAGATATAGCCGATGGCGCCGGAATAGAC
>JAKMFG010000075.1 GCA_022425565.1 Alphaproteobacteria bacterium | reverse complement strand
GGGCGGCGTTGTCTTGTATCTGGCTTGTCATGGGAAAGCGCCAAACTTGCTGATAAGGGGGCGAACTGAATCGCTGGACAAGCCTTAGCATGTCCCCCATATGCTGTGCATCATCAAATGCGTCCGGTGTCTGGCACGTCCGGCCCGGGCTGCCCGAATATCGCAATATGCGGAATTGAAGGAGACTATCATGGGTTATGCAATGGCAGCACGGACGCAAGGCGGTCCCGAGGTCATCCAGCGAATCGAGATCGGCGAGATCACGCCGGCTGCCGGCGAGGTGGTCATCGAGCATCAGGCCATCGGCATCAATTTCATCGATATCTATATCCGCACCGGCGCCTATCCCTGGCCCGTCGACGAGAACCTGATCCTCGGCAGCGAAGGGGCCGGCATCGTCACCGCCGTCGGCGAGGGCGTGAGCCATGTCGCGGTCGGCGACCGGGTCGGCTATACCCTGCCGAACGGGGCCTATGCCACGTCGCGTGCCATCAACGCCGATCTTGTGGTGAAGCTTCCCGACGGTATTTCGTCCGAGGTCGCGGCGGCGATCATGCTGAAGGGGCTGACCGTCGCCTATCTGCTGAATGACAGCTATGCGGTGAAGCCTGGCGATACCGTCCTGTTCCATGCCGCCGCCGGCGGGGTTGGCCTGCTGGCTGGACAATGGCTGAAATCGATCGGCGCCACTGCCATCGGCACGGCGGGCGGGGCCGAGAAATGCGCGCTCGCCGCCGCGCATGGCTTCGACCATGTCATCGACTACAGATCGGAAGACGTGCCTGCGCGGGTGATGGAGATCACCGGCGGGGCGGGGGCTGATGTGGCCTATGATTCGGTTGGCAAGGACACCTTCGCCGGCACGCTCGCCAGCCTCAGGCGGCATGGCACGGCGGTGGCCTTCGGCCAGTCTTCCGGCCCGTACAGCGATTTCAAGATTGCCGATCTCGGCAAGGGCTCGCTCCATCTGACCCGCCCGACCCTGTTCCATTTCTCGACTGTGCGAAGCTGGCTGGAGCCGGCGAGCGCGGCGCTGTTCGGCCATGTGATGGACGGCACCGTCAAGGTGAATATCAACCAGCGGTTCCCGCTGGAACAGGCCGCCGCCGCGCATGAGGCGCTGGCCGCGCGCCAGACCACGGGCTGTACCATTCTGACGGTTTAGGCCTGACGCTTTGGGGCCTGACGTATCAGGAGCAGGTTCCGGCGGCCTCAGCCGCCAAGAAAGGCGACAAGGACAATTACCGCGCTGAGCGCCACCACCGCCGCCACCTGGGCATAGGCGATGCGGGCGTTCAGCCGGTCTTCCAGAGCCTTCAGGTCATCCTTGGTGGCGATCCGGTCGGTGAGCAGGCTGGCATAGCTGCTGGCCAGCACTTCGGCCTGCGCGGTCTTCATGCCGGCGGCCGTCAGTTCCTTGACGAATTTATGCGTGTCGAAGGCAAGCGTGGTCATGGCCCGAGGCTATCAGCGTTCATATCTGCCGGGAAGATATGTCGCCGGCGCACAAAAAAGCCCCCGCCGTTCTGGCGGGGGCTTTGTCATTTACGCTTCGGAAAGGCTGTCTAGGATACCAGTTCCTGCGGGCGCATGTCGTCGCGGCTGATGCCAGCCACCGAAACCGGCTTCTTCATCGCATCGCGGCGGAAAGGCTCACCAAGCTCCTGGTTCAGCATCACCTCGATGAAGGTGGTCTTGCCGTTCTTCATCTGCGCGTCGATGGCGGTGTTCAGCGCGTCGGTCAGCTCGTCCATGCCGAAGACGGCAACACCCTCGAGGCCACAGGCCTTGGCGATGCCGGCATAGGAGACATTGTCGTCAAGCTCGGTGCCGACGAAATTGTCATCGAACCACAGGGTGGTGTTGCGCTTCTCGGCGCCCCACTGATAGTTGCGGAAGATGATCATCGTGATCGGCGGCCATTCGTTGCGACCGACAGCCGACATTTCGTTCATCGAGATGCCGAAGGCGCCGTCACCGGCGAAGCCGACAACCGGCAGGTCCGGGCGGCCAATCTTCGCACCCATGATCGAAGGCAGGCCGTAGCCGCACGGGCCGAACAGGCCGGGGGCAAGATATTTACGGCCTTCCTCGAAGGTCGGGTAGGCGTTGCCGATGGCGCAGTTGTTGCCGATGTCGGACGAGATGATGGCTTCTTTCGGAAGCGCGCTCTGGATTGCACGCCATGCCATGCGCGGCGACATCTTCTTTGGCTCCCGGGTGCGGGCGCGCTCGTTCCAGGTCGTGCCCGGATCGTCGTCCTCATGGTCCATCGATGTCAGCTCCTGAGCCCAGGCCGACTTGGTGGTCGCGATGACCTCCTTGCGGGTGGCGCGGCCGGTATCCCCGGCATTTGGGCCGAGTTTCTCAAGCAGGCTTGCAGCCACCTTCTTGGCGTCGCCGACGATGCCGACGGTCACCGGCTTTGTAAGGCCGATCCGATCAGGGTTGATATCGACCTGAATGATCTTGGCGTTCTTCGGCCAGTAGTCGATGCCGTAGCCCGGCAGGGTCGAGAACGGATTCAGGCGTGTGCCGAGTGCCAGCACGACATCGGCCTTGGTAATCAGCTCCATGCCGGCCTTCGAGCCGTTATAGCCGAGCGGGCCGGCGAACAGCGGGTGCGAACCCGGGAAGGCGTCATTATGCTGGTAGCCACAGCAGACCGGAGCGTCGAGACGCTCGGCCAGTTTCATCGATTCGCCGATGGCACCGCCGATGACGACGCCGGCACCGTTCAGCATGACCGGGAATTCCGCCTCGGACAGCATCTTCGCGGCGGCCTCGATGGCGTCTTCACCACCTGTCGGGCGCTCGAACTCGACGATTGCCGGAAGCTCGATATCGATAACCTGGGTCCAGAAGTCGCGCGGCACATTAATCTGGGCCGGGGCCGAGGCGCGCTTGGCTTGCAGGATCACACGGTTCAGCGTCTCGGCGATGCGGGCCGGATCGCGAACCTCTTCCTGATAGGCAACCATGTCCTTGAACAGAGCCATCTGCTCGACTTCCTGGAAGCCGCCCTGACCGATGGTCTTGTTGGCCGCCTGCGGCGTGACCAGCAGCAGCGGGGTGTGGTTCCAGTAAGCGGTCTTGACCGGTGTCACGAAATTGGTGATGCCCGGACCGTTCTGGGCAACCATCATCGACATTTTGCCGGTGGAGCGGGTAAAGCCGTCGGCCATCATGCCGGCGTTGCACTCATGTGCCGCGTCCCAGAAGGTGATGCCAGCCTGCGGGAACAGGTCGGAAATGGGCATCATCGCCGAACCGATAATACCAAAGGCATGCTCGATGCCATGCATCTGCAGGACCTTAACGAAAGCCTCTTCTGTCGTCATCTTCATGATGCGTCATCCTTCCACAAGAGCGTCTTGTTCATGTTGGTGCGGTCGCACACGGTATTCTGCGTGGCGCTGGCAACAGCCAGCGCAGACCTTGCGTAATAAATCGCAGGCTATGGCGGCTGGCATTAGAGCCAGATCAGCGTAAAACTAGGTCCAGACCTGTCGGCTGTCACTGACGCTAAATGTCGCCCTGTGTCACGCCGGCCTGCGGGCGTGCCGCCGGTATGGCCATGCCCACATTGTTGCGTCACGCCAGCCTTCAAGATAGCGTCATGAACAAGCCGGGTGTTCCGGCAAGGCAATGCACCTTATTTGACGGAGGGGTGACGGGTGAAGGTGACACCACTGGCACCGGCCATGGGCGCCGAGATCACGGGTCTGGACCTTGCAAAAGAAGATTTCAAATCCCGGCTGATCGACGATATCAGGGCAGTCTGGCTGGAACATCACCTTCTTGTAATAAGGGATCAGAATCTTCCGCCGCAACGTCAGCTGGCGTTGGCGCGCGCGATCGGCGAGCCAGACATCTATCCGTTTCTGGACGGGCTGGACGGGTTCCCCGAAATCACCTCGGTGCTGAAACGCGAGGACGAAACCGTCAATTTTGGTGGTGTCTGGCACACCGACACGATCTATCAGGACAAGCCGCCGATGGCGACCATGCTGCAGGCGATCGAGTTGCCGCCGATTGGCGGTGACACGTTGTTCGCCAACCAGCACCTTGCCTGGGACAGGCTGTCGGACGGGCTGCAGCAAACGCTGTCCGGTCTCCGCGTGATCTGCACGGCCGGCAAGGCCAAGGTGGCGGCATCGCGTACCGCCCGCATTGCCGAGAAAGGCAAGGCGGTGGATGCCGATGCCATGCAGGCCAGCCACCCGGTTGTGCGAACGCATCCCGAGACCGGACGCAAATCCCTTTATGCCAGTCCCGGCCACGCCATCCGTTTTGACGGATGGACCGAGGAGGAGAGCGCCGGCCTGCTGGCCCATCTGTTCCGGCACCAGATACTGCCGGAATTCCAGTGCCGCCTCAGCTGGCGCGTCGGCGACGTCGCCATCTGGGACAACCGGTGTACGCTTCACTATCCGCTGAACGACTATCATGGGCACCGCAGGTTGCTTCACCGAATCACATTAAAAGGTGATCGGCCTGTCTAGCGGCCTGTCTAGCGCGACCACCATGGGAGAGATGACATGGCCATGCTGTGGATCTGGGTGACAATCGGGGCGGCGCTCGGCCAAACGGTTCGAGGTGCGTACCAGAAAAAGCTGAAGGCGCCACTTGGCGATCTTGGCGCGAGCTATGTCCGCTTTTCATATGCGCTGCCATTCGCCTGGGCGTGGGTGGCGGGATATGCAATCTGGAGCGGCGAGCCCCTTCCCGGCATTACCTTCACATTTCTGGCGTGGACGACGGTCGCCGGGGTGATGCAGATCATTTTCACCGTGCTGCTGGTGACGATGTTCTCGCACCGGTCCTTTGCCGCCGGCACGGCCTTTTCCAAAACCGAGGTGATTCAGGCCGCCATATTCGAGGCGTTGATCCTTGGCTACATCGTCAGCCTTCAGGTCGGCGTCGCCATCGTCATTGGTGTTGTGGCGGTGTTCCTGCTGTCGCTGGCGAAAAGCAAGCTGACCCTTGGCAATCTGCGCGAGTCGTTATTTACGCGGCAAACTGCCATCGGCCTTGGAAGCGGGGCCTCGCTCGGCTTCTGCACCGTCGCCTACCGTGCAGCCATCGACACGCTGGACAGTGATGACCTGGTCACCCGCGCCGGCGTAACGGCAGCGATCGCGGTTCTGATTCAGGCGGTGCTGATGGGTTTGTGGTTGTGGCGGCGTGCCCCCGACCAGCTGCGGGCCAGTTTCGTGCACTGGCGCGACAGCAGCATTGTCGGCCTTTCCGGGGCGTTCTCGACAGCCTGCTGGTTCACCGCTTTTTCTCTTTATGCAGTGGCGCCTGTGCGCGCCGTCGGGCAGATTGAAATCCTGTTTGTCCTCGCGATTTCAGTGATCTATTTCCGTGAGAAGCCCTCGGCAAAGGAATTGTTTGCGATGCTGCTGCTCGCGATCTCGATTGTCATGGTGCTTCTTGGCTGACATCTCGGTCTGTTGGCCGGGTGATGGCTTGCCTGCGACAAAAAAGGGAGCGCTTCGTCCAGTTTGGCGTTGGACAGACCTGATTCTTTCGCCATAGTAATGTCTCAAAATAAGACTACTCGCTTTTCTTGGAGGAAACGAAATGTTCATGAAACACGGTATCGTGGCTGCGGCAGCGCTTGCGGTCACCCTTGCCACACCGGCGCTGGCACGCGTTGATGGTGACACCATCACACTCGGCTCGTCGATCTCGCTGACCGGCAAATATGCCACCAACGGTCTTCACACCCAGCGCGGCTATGACTACGCCGTGAAGGTGATCAACGAAGCCGGCGGCGTGAAGGTCGGTGGCAAGAGTTACAAGCTTGCCGTTAAGTATTACGACGATGAGTCCACTCCTGCGCGTGGCGCGCAGCTTGCCGAGCGTCTGATCCAGCAGGATGGCGTCGAATATATGCTTGGGCCGTACAGCTCGGGCATGACCAAGGCCATTGCGCCTGTATCGGAAAAGTTCGGTGTCCCGATGGTCGAGGCAGAGGGCGCATCGCGTTCGCTCTTCACCCAGGGTTACAAGTATCTGTTCGCAGTGCTGTCGACGTCCGAGCAGTATCTTGCCACCGCGGTAGATTTTGCTGCTGCCAAGTCATCCGACCCGAAGAGCGTTCGTATCGCTCTGGCCTTCGAGGGCGACCCGTTCTCGATGGATGTTCGCGCCGGTGTGATGGACAAGGTTAAAGAGTACGGCATGAAGGTTGTCATCGACGACCAGCTGCCTGCCGACCTGTCCGACATGTCGACCACGCTGACCAAGGTGAAGGCGCTGAAGCCTGACGCCCTGATCATCTCTGGCCACTCGAAGGGTGCGGCAACTGCGGCCCGTCAGATCGACGAGATGAAGGTTAATGTGCCGATGATCGCACTGACGCACTGTGAAGCTGCCAAGGTCCAGGAAAAGTTCCCGAAGACCGCCAACGGCTTCCTGTGCCCGACACAGTGGGTTGAGACCCTGTCGAAGTCCGACGCGATGTTCGGGTCGGCCGCTGACTGGAATGCCGGCTTTAAGGCCGACTATCCGTCCTACACTTCGGTCCCGTACCAGTCCGCCCAGGCTTCGGCAGCCGTCTATGTCTTCAAGGAGGCATTCGAGGCAGCCAACAGCCTCGACAAGGACAAGCTGCGTGACGCGATCTCGGCAGTCGAGATGGAAACCTTCTATGGTGACATCAAGTTCTCGGCGCAGGGCAACAACATCGCCAAGCCGATGTTCATGCGTCAGATCAATGCCGACGGTACCTACGGTCTGGTCGAAAAGGCCGGCGATATGGTGCATCCGCGGAACGTGGCCTACTAATCGGTCATTCAAATATCCGGGGGAAGCGTCCTGCTTCCCCCTTTTCTTTCGTCAATTTTATGTGATTGATACTTACGCAGCGTCTCTGTCGAGGAAGGGAATATGTGGGATAATCTACAGTTGCTGTTTGTGTGGGCGCCCATCATCAATGTGCAGGTCATTTTGGACGGCATATTCGTTGGTGCGGTGTTTGCGCTCAGCGCCTACGGTCTGGCCCTTGTATGGGGTGTGATGAATATTAAGAATCTGGCACAGGGTGACTTCGTCATCATGGGCGGATATCTGGCCTTTGCCTTGCATCAGATGCATGTGCCGCTGGTGTTGATCCTGCTGATCGTCATGCCGCTGATGTTCATCTTCGGATGGATCATCTATGTGGTGATGATCCGGCGCATCATCGATCAGGACATGTTCGTCTCGCTTCTTGCCACCTTCGGCCTCTCGCTGCTTCTGCAGCAGGTGATCAACCTGATCTTCGGGCCTGAGGTGCAGACGATCGACATGGAAATGCCGGTCTATGATGCCTTCGACAACATGGTTACCGTGCCTTCATCGAAGATTGTGACGCTTGTCCTTGCGGGGGTGATCGCGGTTGCGGTGGTGCTTTTCATGAAGCGCTCGCGTGCCGGCCAGGCAATCCGCGCCACGGCGCAGGACCCGCGTGCGGCGCGTGTTCTCGGCATCGATATCGACCGGGTCTATGCCTTTACCTTTGCCTTCAACGCGGCGCTGTGTGGTGCGGCGGGTGTTCTCGTATCGATCATCTGGGTGATCCAGCCGTTCTACGGCATCACCTATTCGGTGCGCTCCTTCGCCATCGTGACGGCTGCCGGCCTCGGCAATCTGCCGGCGGTGATCGGGGCCGGCTTCGGCATCGGCCTGTTTGAGAAATATACCGGCGCGATCCTTGGAACCGCGTATGAGGTGGCGGCACCTGTCTGCATCCTGCTGCTGGTGCTGATCTATCGCCAGATCCAGATGCGGCGTAACCGGCAGGTGGTACGATGAGCATGACCAACAGGACCATGATGACCTACGCCGGACTTGCGTTGTTCGGTATCTTCGGGCCGATTCTGTTCCCGCAATATACGCTGACCATTGCCTATCTGTGGATGATGGTGCTGATGGCCTCGACCTGGGACACGCTTGGCGGCCAGATGGGATACAACTCCCTCGGCAACATCACATTCTTCGGGGTCGGGATGTATGTCTCCGCGATCGTGCAGATCTCCTTCTTCTATGAAGGCGGCGTCGGCGAGTACACCTCGGCGATGGGTTCGATCAAGCCGGAATTCACGGCAGCTGAATATTTCTGGGGCCTTGGCCTCGGCATTCTGGCTGCAGGCATCGTCGGACTGCTGCTGTCGCTGGTGTTCAGTTCATTTATGTTCGGACTACGCGGGCCCTATTTCGCGATCGGCTCGCTCGGTCTGGCCATTGCCGTTGCCGAAATTACCATCACCATCAACTATGTGGGCGGGGCTTCGGGCATTTCGATGCCGCTGTTCCCGGGTGATATCGAGTTCCGGTCGACCTTCTTCTACATGCTGTGTTTCGCCTTCACGATCGTGTCGCATTTCCTGCTGAGGTGGCTCTATTCAACCCAGTTCGGTCTGGCGGCAAACGCCATCCGTGATGACGAGGACAAGGCCGAGGCGATGGGCATTCCGACGCTTGCCTACAAGCGCATCGGCTGGGCCATTCCGGCCTTCTTCATGGGCTGTATCGGTGCGGTCGCCGGCAACATGGCAGGCTTCATCGACAAGGAAGTGGCCTATCCGATCCCGACCTTTGGAATCTTCATGGTCGCCATGGCGCTTCTCGGCGGCAAGGGCACCCTGTGGGGCCCAGTGCTGGGAGCGATCATTTTCCATGTCGTCAAGGAAGCTACCTGGACCTATCTGCTGAACCTTCAGTGGGTGGCGCTTGGCCTGATCCTGATCGTCAATATAGTGTATTTCCAGCAGGGGATCATGGGCTGGCTGCAGACCAAATATCCCGAGCTGTTCGGCATCGTTGTCGACACATCGAACATTGCCGATGGTGATGAGAAGGAGGCGGCGCGATGAGTGACGCAATTATCCAGGTCGACGATGTCTCCAAGTCCTATGGCGGGGTGAAGGCCAATGTCGATATCTCGCTTAAGGTCAAGCGGGGCTCGATCACCGGCATCATCGGCCCGAACGGTTGTGGCAAGACCACATTGTTCAATTCGATCGTTGGCTATCACCCGATTGACAAGGGCTCGATCAAGTTCGATGGCAAGGAAATCTCGCATCTGCTGGTTGGTGATATCGCCCGTCTCGGCATGTTGCGGACCTTTCAGCAGACCCGCATCTACGGCAAGATGAACTGCGTCGAAAACATGCAGATTTCGGTCTCGCACAGGGCGGAATCGAAATCCTCGATGTTTGCCAGCCGCAAGGGTGAGATTCGCGACCGGGCTGAGCATCTGCTTGAGTTTGTCGGGCTCTATTCCAAGCGCAATCTGATCTCGGGCGATCTGTCTTTCGGGCAGCAAAAGCTGCTGGAATTTGCCATGGCACTTATGAATGAGCCAAAGGCGCTTCTTCTCGACGAGCCGACAGCTGGTATCAACCCGACACTGATCAACGGCCTGATCGACAGGTTGCAGCGGGCGAATGAGGAGCTGGGGATCACCCTGTGCGTGATTGAGCACAATATGCGTGTGATCATGAACCTGGCTTCGGATATCTACTGCCTTGCCAATGGCCACATGCTGGCCAGCGGCGCGCCCGAAGAACTGCAGAACGACCAGCGCGTCATCGACGCCTATCTTGGAGGACATTGATGGCCGAGGCGAAAAAGAAAGCGGCGGCAAAGAAGTCACCTGCGAAGAAAACCGCAGCTAAGAAAACTGCCGTGAAGAAGGCGCCTGCCAAAAAGGCTGCCGCCAAGAAAGGCGTCAGCGGCTATGGTAGCGGCTCCGTCGATGTGGTGATGTCTGTCGATCAGGTGGCCAAGGAAGCCGCCTCGATCGCCGCCAATGCTCCCGAGATGTCAGAGCTGGATGCACTGGCCGATAGCGGTGCGTTTCTGTCGATCAACAACCTGCGGGCCGGCTACGGCAAGATGGAAATCCTGCATGATTTCAGCCTGCGGATCGGCAAAGGCCAGTCGCTCTGCCTGATCGGCCCGAACGGTGCCGGCAAATCGACCGTGCTGCACTCGATCTTCGGTTTCACCAACATCTTTTCCGGCAGCATCGTCATCGAGGGGCAGGACGTCACCAAGCTGACGCCATCGCAAAAGCTGGCCAAGGCCGGCATTGCATACATCCTTCAGGACAAGTCGGTTTTCCCGCAGATGACGGTTGAGGAAAATCTGCTGATGGGTGGTTTTCTGAAGAACAGGCCTGCCGAGGCGAAGATCGCGGCTGAGGAAGTGTTCGACAAATACAGCCGCCTTGCGGATCGGCGTGACAAGCCTGCGGGCGTTCTCTCAGGGGGTGAGCGTCGCCTTCTCGAAATCTCGCGGGCACTTGTGATGCAGCCAAAGGTCCTGCTTGTGGACGAGCCGTCGATCGGCCTTGAGCCGCGGTTCATCGACATGGTGTTCGAGATTCTCGACGACCTTCAGCGCAAGGACGGCAAGACCATCATCATGGTCGAGCAGAATGCCAAGAAAGGCCTCGCCTTTGCTGACATCGGATATGTTCTGGTCTCGGGAGAGACGGCGATCGCCGGCGAAGGTGACCGGCTGCTCGAGAATCCCGATGTCGGGCGTCTGTTCCTTGGCGGCTGACGGCTGACCGGGACGTGTCCGGCAGCACCCGACCGCTGGTCCTGATTGTCATCACCTGCCTTGCGGCCATCACATCGATGGTCAGCTTTGCGATCTGGCCGGTCTTTCTTGTCACCCTTGGGGGTGAATGGGGTCTCAGCAATATTGAGATCGGGTGGATCAGCGGCGCCTATTTTGTTGGTTATGTAGCTGCCACGCCCATCCTTGTAGGGCTGACGGACAGCATCGACGCCAAACGCATCTTTATCGGCGGATCATTCGCAACCGCCATCGGTTCGGCTGGGTTTGCGCTGTTTGCTGACGGGTTCTGGAGCGCTGTGCTGACATGGAGCATCGTTGGGGCCGGGCTTGCCGGCACCTATATGCCGGGGCTGCAGATTCTGAACGCCCGCCTGTCGGATGCAAGGCGTATCCGGGCCGTTCCATTTTACACCTCCTGTTTCAGCCTTGGCACCGGCGTGTCTTTTCTGCTGAACGGCACGCTGCTGGCTTATGTCGATCACGATATTGCCGCATGGGTCGGGGCTGGTAGTGCCTTTGCGGCTGCAATAGCGGTTCTGCTTCTTGTCCAGTCGAAAGTCCCGCAACACCGTCCGGCGTCCGAGGCCCGTCACCCGCTCGATCTGCGCCCTGCCATCCGCAACAGGGTGGCATTCAGCTACATCCTCGCCTATGGGGCGCATACCTACGAGCTGTTCGCTTTCCGGGGCTGGAGCTTTGCGCTGTTTGCGCTGATAGGTGCCCGTCACGGCCTTTCACTCGGAATCGTCACCGGGCTGGTCACCGCGCTGACCCTGGCTGGAATGGCAGCCTCGATCATCGGCGCCCGCCTGTGTCTTGGTAATGGCAGGCACCGGATCATCTCCTTTGTTGGCATGGCTTCGGTGATAGTGGCAGCTGTCTCTTCGCTTGCCCTGAGTGCGCCCATGTGGATCGCGCTTGGCTGCCTGTTCATATATAATGTCTGCATCATGCTTGATTCCGGGGCTTTGACAGCAGGGGTGGTGTCGGTGGCCGGTGAGGGCGACCGCGGTGCCCTTCTTGCGGTCCATTCAATGGTTGGCTTTGCCGGTGGATCCCTCGGTGCACCGGCGGTGGGAATGATGCTCGACCTTGGTGGAGGCGGCGACAGGCTGGATGCCTGGAGCGGCGCGCTGCTGATCATGGGCCTTGGTTCTGCGCTCGTCGCGCTGATCCAGTGGAGGGCCTGGCGGCGTCACGGATTCGCGGTGTAATTCAATAATCATGACAAAGCCTGTCTTCCATATTTGCGGTGGGTGTCATCTCGACAGGCACCTCCATTTTGTCGGTGAAGCTGTTTTGGGTCGTACCAACCCTGCCTTGCAGCGGATCGGGATCGGAGGTGTGGCAGCCAACATCGCGCGCCATCTGGCGGTGCATGGCAGCCATGCGCATTTCACTGGTGTTCAGCCAGCAGATGAAATATCGGCGCTTGATAAACGGCTTCGTGCCGCCGGGGTGGAGCCGTGCCTGATTCCGCTTGAGGGCGAGGTGCCCGGCTATACGGCAATTGTTGCCGCCGATGGCGAGCTTGTTGTCGGGGCGGCCTCGATGGGTCTCTATGATGAGGTGACGCCAGAGATGGCGCTCGCAAACATCATTGGTGACGGGCCGCTGGTCATTGACGCGAATTTCCCCGAATCGGTGCTGCAGGCAATCTGTCAGGCACAGCCGGAGACACGTCCTGTGTTCGCTGCAGCGACCTCGGTGGCAAAGGTCGGGCGGCTGGCAGGCTGCCTTGCACGGCTCGATGCGCTTGTCCTGAACCGCAGCGAGGCCACGATTCTTGCCGGCGACGCGCCGGTTGCAGACATGGCCCGGGCGCTGGCAGCACGGCTGCGCCCCGGGGGTGTGGTTCTGGTCAGTGATGGCGGATGTCAGGCGGCGCTTGCAAAGGATGATGACTGCGTGACGAAGTCCCCCCCGCCAGTGCCGCTTGTTCAGGCAAACGGCGCTGGCGACGCCATGGCGGCGGCGCTATTCTGGGGACTGACAGCAACCCCAGCCGCCGGGCTTGCCGCACATCTCGAAGCGGCCCTTGCCGCCGGTGCGGATTTCGCGGCAGGCCGGCAGGCGGAGCAGAAGTGATGAAAGACAGCCAGATCGACTTTGTGTGTCCTGCCCCGGTTGCCGCGGCACGTGCTGCTGGAACCCCGATTGTGGCGCTGGAATCCACCCTGATCAGCCATGGCCTGCCCCACCCTGAGAATATCGAGGTTGCGCGCGGAGCCGAGGCAGCCGTGCGCGCCGCCGGGGCCGAGCCGGCCACCATTGCGGTAATTGATGGCAGGCCGCATGCCGGTCTTGATGATGCCGCAATGGAAAGGCTGGCAACACAGGAAGGCGTGAAAAAGCTGTCGCGCCGCGACCTGCCGGTTGCGTTGTCCGGGGCGGCTGGCGCGCCGGCGCTTGGCGCAACCACCGTATCGACAACGATGATTCTGGCGCGTCTGGCCGGGATCGACGTGTTCGCGACTGGTGGCATCGGCGGTGTGCATCGCGGTTTCGAGGCCAGCATGGATGTCTCTGCCGATCTGTTCGAGCTGGCCCATACACCGATGATTGTTGTCTGCTCCGGCCCGAAGGTCATTCTCGACCTGCCGCGTACACGCGAGGCGCTCGAGACAATGGGTGTGACACTTGTCGGATACCGGACCGACGACATGCCCGCTTTCTGGGCACGGCATAGTGGCCTCGCCGTTGATATCCGCGCCGACAGCCCGCAGGATATCGCCGCCGTGGCGCGCGCCCGGGCCGAACTCGGCATCGGCGGGTCCGTCCTTGTCTGCAACCCGGTCACTCCCGATCTCGCCATTGAGATCGACGAGATTGAGGAATGGATCGCTTCCTGCATCGACGAAGCGCCGGCCAGCGCAGCCGCCACACCCTGGCTTCTTGCCGAGATCGCGCGCCGGTCCGGTGGCCGAAGCCTTGCTGCCAACAAGCAGCTGATCATCGACAACGCGGCGCTCGCCGGGATGATTGCCGCCTGCCTTTAAAAGTGACCATCGAGAGTGACCTGGCACGGCAGGCGCTTCTTGACAGCCATCGTCCAGCCGTCATCATACCAACCGGATCTTCGAGACGCGGCCGGCCCGGCGCCGCCTTTCCTGACCAACAGCCGGGCAGAGGGGTATATCCATGAGGCAGCATTACGAGGCCATGCCGCGGAACGAAGCCAATTTCGTGCCGCTGTCGCCGCTCAGTTTCATCACCCGCACCGCCGATCTGTTTCCGGACCGTACCGCCGTGATTTATGGCGAGCGCCGCTACACATGGGCCGAGAGCTATGCGCGCATGCGGCGGCTGGCGTCGGCGCTGAACGGGGCCGGGCTTGGCATTGGTGACACGGTATCGGTGATTGCCGCCAACACGCCCGAGATGTTCGAGGCGCATTTTGGCGTGCCGATGGCGGGATGTGTGCTGAACACCATCAATACAAGGCTCGAGGCAGAGACGATCTCCTATATTCTCGAGAACAGTGACTGCCGCGCGCTGATTGTCGATACCGCCTTCGCCCCGGCCGTGGTGCCGGCGCTGGAATCGCTGCCTGCGGACGTTCGCAAGAACATCCATGTGGTCGATATTCGCGACGCGAAGATGGGCGATCTGGCGCCGATCGGTAGCGAGGATTACGAGAGCTTCATCGCGGCTGGTGACCCGGACTATGACTGGCAGATGCCGGCTGACGAGTGGCAGGCGCTGGCGCTTGGCTACACCTCCGGCACATCGGGCCGGCCCAAGGGCGTGGTGTACCATCATCGCGGTGCCTATCTGATGAGCATGGGCACGGCCACCGGCTGGCCGCTGCCGCAGCATCCGACATATCTCTATATCGTGCCGATGTTCCACTGCAACGGCTGGTGCCATGCCTGGACGATGACGATGATGGCCGGCACGCTGGTGCTGATCCGCGAGATCAGCGCAGAGAACATTCTTGGCGCTATCGACACGCATAGGGTGACGCATTTCGGCGGCGCCCCCATCGTTCTCAGCCTGCTGGTGAACGCGCCCGAGGACATGCATCCGAAGCTCGACTACAAGGTCAAGGCCTTCACCGCCGGTGCCCCGCCGCCGGCCGCCATCCTGCAGAAGATGGCGGAGATGAATTTTGAGGTGACGCATGTCTATGGCCTGACCGAAACCTATGGTCATGTCACCCAATGTGTCTGGCGCGAGGAATGGGACGATCTCGATTTCGATGCGCTTGCCGACCTGCAGAGTCGCCAGGGCGTGGCCTTCCCGATGCATGAAGGCGCGGCGGTGATGAACACCGAGACCGGCGAGCTTGTCCCGCGTGATGGCGAAACCCAGGGCGAAATCGTGCTGCGCGGCAACGCGGTGATGAAGGGCTATTACAAGGACGAGGCTGCGACCGGCGCGGCGCTGCATGACGGCTGGTTCTTCTCCGGCGATGCCGCCGTCTGGCACGAGAACGGCTATATCCAGATCAAGGACAGGCTGAAGGATGTCATCATTTCGGGCGGTGAGAACATCTCCTCGGTCGAGGTTGAGGGCTATCTCTACCGTCACCCGGCGGTGGCGGCGGCGGCGGTTGTCGCCAAGTCTGACGAGACATGGGGCGAGGTGCCTTGCGCCTTCGTCGAGCTGAAGCCCGGCGAGGATGTCGGCATGGAAGAGTTCCTCGACTGGTGCCGCGGCCAGATGGCCGGGTTCAAGCGGCCGAAACATGTGGTCTTTGGCGAGCTGCCCAAGACCTCGACCGGCAAGATCCAGAAATTCGTGCTGCGCCAGCGCGCGAATGAGGGGTAGGGGAAACTCCGCAAGAAACGGGTCGCCGGCGGGAATTGACGGCGCATAGGATGGAGGCCGATAAACCAGTATCGGAGGCCGTCATGCACCAGCAGCAGCAGATTGACTATCGCCGTGTCGAGCGCGGCATTGCCTATATCGCCGCGCATTTTCGCGAGTGTCCGGCGCTTGAGGATGTGGCGGCGGCGGCACATGTCAGCCCGTTTCATTTCCAGCGCATGTTCACCGCCTGGGCCGGCGTCAGCCCCAAGACATTCGCCCGCTATCTCAGCCTCGACCACGCCCGCAAGGCTCTTCGCGACGGCGGGGCCAGCCTTCTGGGCGCGGCGCTCGATTCCGGCCTGTCCGGCCCCGGGCGGCTCCACGACCTGTTTGTCTCGGTCGAGGGCATGACCCCGGGCGAGTATGCGCGCGGCGGCGCCGGGCTCGCCATTCGTTATGGTCATGCTGACAGCCTGTTCGGCCGGCTCTTCATCGCCTCGACCCCGCGTGGCATCTGCCATATGGCCTTTGATGACGAGGTTGAAGATAAGGGCGCCGGGGATAAGGGCGCCGGGGATAAGAGTGCTGGGATCGAACGGGTGCGCCGCATGTTCCCGGCAGCCGACATCATGTCGGGCGATGCTGCGCTTCATGACGATGCGGCGGCTGCTCTGGCCGGCGCGATGTCCGGCGACTGGTCGGGGGTCGAGCCGGTACGCCTGCATCTTCGCGGCAGCCCGTTTCAGATCAAGGTATGGGAGGCGCTTCTGCGAATTCCGCCGGCGGCGTTGGCAAGTTATGGCGATGTGGCCAGCTCGATCGGACGCCCCGACGCCTCGCGCGCCGTGGCCGGGGCCATTGG
>JAKMFG010000172.1 GCA_022425565.1 Alphaproteobacteria bacterium | reverse complement strand
TAAATTTCGCCGGCCTTCCAGTCAAGATCGCGCCCCGGGTCTTCCTTCCGGTCCAGAACATCCGGACCGGCACCCAGACGGTGCGTTTTGCCGTGTCCGGTGACATGCCTCGTTCACTACAGGCCGAGAATGCGCCGGTCACGCTAAAGGTGCCAACAACCTCGCCGACGCCCGTTGTGACTGTTCCAAAGGATGCTGTAATCCCGGTTTCTGGCGGCCATGTGGTCTTCGTAGCCAATGACGGCATTGCCATCCAGAAGCGAATAAGGCTTGGCAACGCGGCTGGGGAGTCGTTCGTCGTTCTCAGCGGGATAGATGCCGGAGAGCAGGTGATCACCCGCGGCAACGAGGGGCTTGTCGACGGGCGCAAGATCAAGATTGGCGACCCGGGCAAGCGGCCTGCTGGTCCGAAGGGTGAGAAATGGACGCTCGGCTGGACGACGCGCCGCGGTCCTGCAGAAGGCGACCTCGTGCTCGGCAAGGAAAAATCATTCTTCAATGACGAGCCCGTCGAGGTGACGCGGACAGGGGACGACATCGCCTTTGTTGGCAAGCTCGTGCTTCCATTCGCCGTGATTTCGCTCGACTTCAAAGGCACGGTCACTGGCGACAGCATGGCCGGTAAGGTGACCTTGAGCGGGTTCCCGAGCGGCAACACGCCGACGCTTGACTTCACTGGCAAGAAGGCCGGCAACTGATGGGGGGCCTGATCAAGATTGCGATCGAGAGACCGGTTGCCGTACTTGCCCTGATCCTGCTGACCGTGTTGTTCGGCATCGTCGCGCTGCGCAACATTCCGATCCAGATGAGCCCCGATATCGAGAAACCCATTCTCGAGGTGCGTGTCACCTGGCCAGGCGCGTCGCCGGAGGATGTAGACCGAGAGGTTGTGGCACGGCTCGAAAGCGAGCTGTCGGGGCTGAATGGCGTCGATGAACTGGTATCGTCCTCGCGTCGTGGACGGGCGTCGGTCACGCTGACCTATACAGTGAAACAGGATATGGACAAGGCGCTCGTGCTGTTGCTTAGCAAGCTGTCCTCGGTGACCGGCCTGCCGTCTGATGCGCGCACGCCGGAAGTCCGCACATCGAACTCCGATGACAGTCCGATCGCAAGGCTTGCGCTGGTCGGAAAAGCTGACAAAAAAGTTGATCTTGAAGGGCTTGGCAATTTTCTCGAGACCCAGATCGTCGAGCCGCTCGGGCGGGTCAACGGGGTGTCCGAGATCACCTTCAATGGTGGCGGCAAAAAGGAAATGCGGATCTTCATCGATCCGGCAAAGCTGACCTTCTACCGGATCACGCTGACCGAGGTCATCGACGCGCTTCGCACCTCATCCTCGATGATGAGCGTTGGTTCGGTAACCGAGGGCAAACGCACCTATGCCGTCCGTGCAGAGGCGGTGAACTACACTCCGGATGCGGCCGGCAAGATCGTGCTGCGGACAGATGTGTCGCCGACCGGGACGCTGGTGCCGCTGCTGCTATCCGATATCGCGACCATCAGCCTGCAATCGACGCAGCGCTCAAGCTACCGCCGGCTCAACGGCGAGGAAGCTGTGATCATCAATGCGCTTCGTGCGCCGGGGGTAAATGTCGTCGAGACAATGGAGCGACTTCGCGACGAAATCGATGTGCTGAACGAGACTGTTCTGGATGCACGCGACCTGAATCTGCGCGTTGTCTATGACGAAACCAAATATATCGCCTCTGCCATTGATCTTGTTCAGCAGAACATCTTTCTCGGCGGCCTTTTGGCGCTGGGTGTCTTGATGCTGTTCCTGAGGAGCATTCTGCCCACCATCATTGTGTTTGCGGCCATTCCTGTGTCGGTGATCGGCACGTTTGTGGCCATTGCCTGGCTTGGCCTGTCGATCAATGTGATCTCGCTTGCCGGACTGGCTTTTGCGGTTGGCATGGTCGTCGATGCCTCGATTGTATCGCTGGAAAACATATTCCGGTTGCGGCAGCGCGGCATGTCGGCTGATGCGGCGGCCTATCACGGCGCAAGGCAGGTATGGGCACCAATCCTCGGATCTGCTCTGACGACCGTGATCGTCTTTATCCCGGTTCTGCTTCTGGCGCTGCCAGTTGGGCAACTGTTCCGGGATATCGGCATCGCCATTTCAGTTTCCGTTCTGATCTCGGTGATTGTCTCGGTAACGGTGATCCCGTCACTGGCGGCACGGCTGCTGCGTGGTGCTCCCGACCGCTATACGCGCCTTGTCCGAATTCCCGGCGTCGATCATATAGCCCGTGGCTTTGTGGCGCTGATCGTTGCCTATGCGCGCATGACTGTGAAGCGCTCGCTGGTTGGCATCCTTGTGGTTGCGCTGGTTGTTGCCGGTGCCCTCGGCTTTTCTGCGAGGTTCATGCCGCAGCTCGACTACCTTCCCGACGGTAACGCCAATTTCGCGTTTGGGCGGATTTTCACCCCGCCCGGCTATTCTCTGGATGAAACGCTTCGCATCGCCGAGAAAATGGAATCGGCGGCGCGACCGCTTTGGGAGAACGAGCCGGAGGAGGGTGACGCTCCCGCCATCGAACGCTTTTTCTTCGTCGCCTTTTCCGGCGGTGCCTTTGCCGGCGCTTCAGCGAAGGATCCTTCACGCGTGTCCGAATTGCAGCTGGTGTTGAGCCGGCCGATCTTCTCCGAGCCCGGAACCGGCGCCTTTGTGCGCCAGGCATCGTTGTTTGGCAGGTCCGTCGGTGGCTCGCGCTCGATCCGGATCGATATCAGCGGTCCGAGCCGCGAAGCCATCCTGCCCATTGCCTTCCGTGTGAATGAGCGGATTGGCGAATTATTCCCGCGGGCAGAGGGAAATCAGGTTCGTGCTCTTCCCAATCTCGACAATGGCGCACCGCAGATCAGGATCACTCCGGACCTTGCCTCACTGGCGCGGGCAGGGGTTTCGGTTCGCGACGTCACCTCGGCCGTAGATGTGTTCAATGACGGCGCCAATGTCATCCAGATTCCGATCGCCGGCGAGCTGATTGACCTTGTGGTGGCTGGCAAGGATGCCAGCAAGCTGACTGCGGCTGAACTTAGTGACATTCCGGTTGTCACCCGCACCGGATCGGTCCTGAAACTTGGACAGCTTGCCAAAATAGAAATTATCAGCGCACCGCAGCAGATCAGGCGGATCAGCGGCAGGCAGGCCATCTCACTACGTCTGCGGCCAACCGAGGCGCTGCCACTGGAAAAGGCTGTTGAAATCATCGAAACCCAGCTGATTGCCGAAATCCGGCCACAGGCCAGCGAGGCCGGTGTCAGTATTTCACTGAGCGGCGCGGCTAGTGCACTGAACGCGACATGGGAAGCGATGAAGGCCAATGTGATGATTGCGCTCGGCGTGATCTTCCTGCTGATGGTCGTGCTGCTGCGGAATTTCGTGCTGCCGCTGATCATTCTGCTGGCGGTGCCGGTTGCGGCGGCCGGCGGCATGGCGGGACTGGCATTGCTGAACAATTTCATCCGGCAACCGCTCGACATGCTGACGATGCTCGGTTTCGTAATTCTGACTGGTGTTGTGGTCAACAACGCCATTCTGATGATCGAACAGGCGATGCTTCATATCCGCGAAGAAGAGATGGATGTCGAGGATGCCGTAGTCGAAGCAACCCGGAACCGTGTCAGGCCGATTTTCATGTCGACACTGACGTCGCTCTTCGGGCTTGTGCCTCTAGTGATCTTCCCGGGGGCGGGCGCTGAGCTCTATCGTGGTCTTGGTGTCGTGGTGTTTGGTGGTCTCGGGCTGTCGACGCTGGCAACGCTGATCATCGTGCCACCATTATTGGCTTTGGCGCTCCGCAGTCCACTGGCCCGCGGGGCCGGGGCAAAGGCACCACTGGATGTGAACGCCGTCTGACTGGCAGTTGCTGTGATCGAAAAGAGACAAATTCCCGCGAGTAGACGCAAATGCGGGAATTTGTGATGTTTTCACATTTCGTTTCTTGCCACCATTTGGGGTTGCGCTGTAGGGTTGCTACTACATCGTGTGTTTTGTGTGCCGGGCCGTATTTACGTCCAAACCCCGATTTAACTCGCCTCAGGTGGTTCTGTCTTGTCGCTGTTCAAACATTTCCGATTAATCCTCGCTGGTAGCTTTGCATGTCTGTTTCTGGTTGCGGCAAGTGTGGTCTCGTCTCCAGCACGCGCAGCCGATACCGATTTTGCCACCTGGCTTGGCGAACTCAGGAAAGAGGCCATGGGCCTTGGTATCTCAGCGAAGACACTCGACGCAGCTCTTGGTGATGTAACGCCGCACGAACGGGTGATTGAACTCGACCGAAGCCAGCCTGAATTCAACCTGACATTCGACGAATATCTAGCGAAGTTCATCAGCGACTGGCGCCGCCAGACTGGCATCAAGATGATGGCGGAACATTCTGAAATACTTGATAAAGTCTCAAAGAAATATGGCGTGCAAAAGCGGTTTCTTGTGACCTTTTGGGGGCTGGAGACCAGCTATGGACGCTACCTTGGCAGTTTCAACGTGCCGCGGTCGCTTGCAACGCTGGCCTATGACGGGCGGCGGAGTGCCTACTTCCGCAAGGAACTGCTGAACGCGCTCCGCATCATCGAGGACGGCCATATCGCGGCAGCCGATATGAAGGGGTCCTGGGCCGGTGCCATGGGCCAGAGCCAGTTCATGCCGTCGAGTTTTCTGAACTACGCCGTCGACTGGAATGGCGATGGGCGACGCGATATCTGGGCTACCAAGCCGGACGTGTTTGCCTCGGCAGCGAATTATCTGAAAAAAGCTGGATGGCGCGATGACATCACCTGGGGGCGCAAGGTTCGCATTCCGGGCGACCTTGTGATCAAGGGCATGGGCGCGACAAAGCTCTCGGAATCCAAGACATGGCTGAAGCTGCCTGCATGGCAGTCCGCCGGTGTGCGCAGTGCGGATGGCGGCGCGCTGCCCGAAAGGCCGTTAAAGGCAAGGCTCGTCATGCCTGATGGCGTCGGTGGGCCAGCGTATCTGGTCTACAGCAATTACGAATCCATCCTCCGCTGGAATAGGTCGAACTATTACGCCCTGGCAATCGGGCATCTCTCGGATTCACTGAGGTAGAATGGCATGCAAGTGATACCGGCTGTGCCTGACGCCCTTCTTCGCAAGCTGTTTCCTGTTGTCTGCGCGGCGTTGCTGCTCGCCAGTTGCACCACTGCCGAACTCGCCATCGACCTTGTGAAGAAGACCCAGAAAAAGAAACAGGTCGAGGAAACAGCCGTTCAGCTTGCCGAAGGAACAGTCGTTGCCGAGCCGCGTTACAAGATCGGCGATCCCTACACCGTAGGGGGTGTCTGGTATTATCCGGAGCGTGACCTGACCTATGACGAGACTGGTATCGGATCGTGGTATGGCGACGAGTTTGCCGGCAGGCTGACAGCGAATGGCGAGATTTTCGACCCTGAGCAGATCACCGCGGCGCATAAGACACTTCCCATGCCGTCAGTTGTTCGCGTGACCAACCTCGATAACGGAAAGTCCCTTGTCGTGAGGGTGAATGATCGCGGCCCGTTCGTCCCCGGACGTATCATCGACCTGTCGCGGGAATCCGCAAGGCTGCTGGGGTTCAAGGAACTCGGTATCGCCAAGGTGAGGGTGCAGCTGCTGGCCGAGCAGAGCTTGCGGCTTGAGGACCTTGCGAAAAAGGGCAAATTCCCTGAAGTGGAGGGGCTTCCCGAAGAGCCGATGCCCGAATTCAACGCCGTCGGCACATCGAATGTCTCATTCTCCGCAACGTCCAGCTCCGGGCGTTCCAGCTACCAGACGGAAGATGGCCAGTCGGCGATCGATCTGCTGTCGAGTTCGCGTGTAGGCGAGATGATAGAGGTGGCGCCGATCGAGACAAGCATCTGGGTGCAGATAGGGGCGTTCCATTCGAAGACCAATGCGTCGAACGTGCTCAGCAAGGTATCCGATATCAGTGGCGGGCAGATCTCGCAGGTGGATATTGACGGACAGGTTCTGCACCGAGTCAGGCTCGGTCCGGCGACGAGTGTTGAAATGGCTGACGATCTCCTCAGCGGAGTGTTCGGTCTCGGGTTCACGGGTGCCAGAATCGTCGTCGACTGACCCGTCATTTTTGTGCCAATTTTGGCAGCTATCCAGCGACAACATCCCAACTGGGTGAGAGGACAGATCAGTGATGCGTTTTTGTGTGGCCGTTGGTGCCGCCCTGCTTTCATTCATAACCGCTGGCATCGCCGTCAGCACGGCTGCGGAAATTGATACGTCGGCTGAATATGCGTTCGTGACCGATTTCGGATCGGGAAAGGTTCTGATGGAGAAAGAGCCAGATACGCTGATGAAGCCGGCGTCCATGGCCAAGATTATGACCGTCTACATCGCCTTTGAACGAATTGCGGATGGAAGCCTGTCTCTTGATGACACATTCCTGATTTCCGAGAAGGCATGGCGCAAGGGTGGTTCCAAGACCTTTGTAGAAGTTGGTAAGGAAGTTTCGGTACGCGACCTGCTCTTCGGTGTTGTGGTGCAATCAGGCAATGATGCCGCCATTGCCATTGCTGAGGGCATTTCTGGGACCGAAGAGGGTTTTTCCGAGGAAATGAACTACGTCGCCCGAAAACTCGGCATGGAAAATACCGTGTTCCGGAATTCGACTGGCTGGCCCCATCTGGAACAGCACACTACGGCGCGCGACCTGAATATCCTTGCAACGGCGCTGATCCGCGAATTTCCAGTCGAGAAATATCCGGAACTTTATCCGATGTTTGCGGAACAGGACTTCACCTATAACGGCATCAAACAGGGGAACCGGAACCCTTTGGTGTACGGCACCCAAGGTGCCGATGGCCTGAAAACAGGGCACACGGCTGAATCCGGCTATGGCCTTGTCGGGTCGGCCAACCGTGACGGTCAACGCGTGGTAATGGTGCTTAACGGCATGAAGAGCATGAAGCAGCGTTCGTCGGAATCGAGGCGCCTGATCGACCTGATGTTTCGTGAGTTCAAACTCTACCGTTTTTATGAAAAGGACCAGCCTGTAGAAAGAGCGAATGTCTGGCTCGGCACACAGAGCAAGATTGATCTTGTCCTTGAAGAGCCGCTGCATCTCGTGATGGCCCGCTCCGACCGCAGGAAGATGAAGGTGACTGTAAACTGGAACGACCCAGTTCCGGCACCAATCACTGCCGGTCAGCCAATCGGAACCCTGGTGCTGGAACTTCCTTCGGGCAAATCGACATATCCTCTGCTGGCGGCTGAAAATGTCAGCGGTCTCGGCATGTTTGACCGTGTTGGAGAAGCGCTCAAATACCTTATCTTCGGTGCCAGCGCCGATAACTTCGCAACCGAGTGATCATGCGAAATGGGTGGGTATTTCATTACATTTGAAGGTGGCGAAGGAAGTGGGAAAACCACACAGATTCAGATACTTTTGAGTCGAATCGAAAGTGAATTCCCATCGCTCGATGTGATTGTTTCAAGAGAACCGGGTGGCACGGCGTCCGCTGAATCCATCCGCAAACTGCTGGTAACAGGCGCGGCAGACAAGTGGCGCGCCGCCACCGAGGCCATGCTGATGTCAGCCTCGCGCCACGAGCATGTTGTTCATGTGCTCAGGCCGGCTCTCGAAGCCGGCAAGCTAGTTCTTTGTGACCGCTACAATGATTCAACACGGGTTTACCAGGGTGTTGTCGGCGGCGTGCCTTCGGCAGATATCGAAGCGCTGACCCATCTTGCCTGTGAAGGTCTCGTGCCCGATCTGACAATTCTGCTCGATATGGATGTTGAAACCGGATTGAGCCGGGCGGTAGATCGTAGCGGCAACGGCATGCCTGGCGATGAATCACGGTTCGAAAGCAAGGGCATGAATTTTCATCGGGATGTCAGGCAGGGATTTCTGGCGCTTGCGGCGGATCACAGGGACCGGTTCGTTGTAATTGACGCCGCGCGCGATGCCGATGAAGTCGCCGAGGATATCGCCAGTGCCGTCATGCCACGGCTTCGTGCTGCCGGGCAGGGCTGAGCGAGGCAGCGGGGATGGAAGATACAGAGCCGCTGTTCGACCCGACCCGGTTGCCGTTCGGGCATCAGATGTTTACCGACGCGCTGGTTTCCGCCATCGAAGGCGGCCGGATTGCGCATGGCTGGCTGCTGACAGGCCCGCAGGGTGTCGGAAAGTCCGCCATGGCCTGCATGGCAGCGGCCTGGATGCTGCGCGAGACGGAGGACCAGCCATCCTTTACGGAAACTTCAGGGATGGTTGTTGATCCGGATGATCCAGGATCAAACTTGGTTTGCAAAGGGCATCATCCAGACCTTCTGGTGATTCGGCCGGAGATCAAGGACAACAAGTCTGGCCAGATCAAGCTCGACCAGATCCGCAAGCTTGTCGGCTTTCTCGGGCACAAGCCCGGGCGAGGGGGCTGGCGCGTTGCCATCATCGATTCCATGGATCAGGTCAATCGCAACGGCGCGAACGCTCTGTTGAAACTTCTGGAGGAGCCGCCGGAACGCACAATGCTGTTCCTGATTGCCTCAAAGCCCGGCCGGTTGCCACCAACCGTCCGGTCGAGATGCCGTGTTGTGAGAATACCAGCGCTGGATGGCGAGAATTGCAGGACCATCGTTGCCAACGCAATGCCGGAAGAACCCGAGAGCAGAATGACTGACCTGGCACGCCTGTCCGAAGGCGCGCCTGGCAGAGCGTTGTCACTTGCCGCAAGCCAGTCTGATGATCTGTACCGAACAGCCTGCGCACTGTTGTCCGAGCCTAGGCTGGATGAGGGGGCGCTGGCCGCGCTTTGTGAGAAATGGGGCAAGGGCGGCGCTGATGGACAGGCCGCACGCGACGGTGCAACCTGGCTGGTGTCGCGGTTGCTCAGGCTGGCAGCCCTTTCTGCCAGCGGTTCTGCGAGCGGCCCGGCTCAAAACCAAGCCTGCGCGTTTGAGACAAATGTGATTTCGGTTCTTGTCAGGCGTCACGATCAGGCAAACCTTGCCGAGCGTCATGCGAGCTTTGTCAAAAGCGCCGCCCAGATGGATGGTCTTTACCTTGATTTTGGTCATTTCCTGAGCCGTGAATTGTTCTGGCTTCGCGGGAAATCCTTGCCCTGACGAGGGTATAGCTGTAAATCCTGCGGTGGCGCTTCTACTGTTGGAATGCCCATTTCTCAAGACCGCGGAATATTCGGATGACCGGTTCAGATCAGAAGCGTTTCTACGTTACAACACCGATCTACTACGTGAATGACAAGCCGCATATCGGCCACGCCTACACGACTCTTGCCTGCGATATGCTGGCGCGCTTCAAGCGCCTTGACGGTTTTGAGGTGATGTTTCTCACCGGCACCGACGAGCATGGCCAGAAGGTCGAGAAAGCCGCGACCGACAAGGGTGTGACACCGCAGGCCTTTACCGACAGCGTCAGCCAGAATTTCCGGGATCTGACATCCCATATGAATTTCTCCAATGATGACTTCATCCGGACGACCGAAGCACGGCATCGTGCCGCCTGTCAGAAACTCTGGTCGATCCTGCTGGAACGCGGCCATATCACCCTTGGCAGCTATGCAGGCTGGTATGCTGTGAGGGATGAGGCGTTCTACACCGAGACTGAAATTGTCGATGGCAAGGCGCCCACCGGTGCGCCCGTCGAATGGGTCGAGGAGCCATCCTATTTCTTCAACCTGTCACAATGGCAGGAGCCACTTCTGGAATTCTATGAGGCAAACCCTGATTTTGTCGGCCCTGCATCCCGCTTCAACGAAGTGAAGAGCTTTGTAAAAGGCGGGCTTCGCGACCTGTCTGTCAGCCGTGCGAGTTTTTCGTGGGGCGTGCCCGTGCCTGATGACGACGCGCATGTGATGTATGTCTGGCTCGATGCACTGACCAATTATCTGACTGCCACGGGTTGGCCCGCTGATGGTGATTTCGGAGACAAGGACAGGAACGAGCGTTTCTGGCCGGCCGATCTTCACATGGTCGGGAAGGATATTCTGCGCTTCCACGCGGTTTACTGGCCGGCATTTCTGATGGCGGCGGGACTGCCATTGCCAAAAAGAGTGTTTGCGCATGGCTGGTGGACAAATGAAGGCGAGAAGATTTCCAAGTCCCTCGGCAATGTGATCGACCCCAATCTGCTTGCCGAAGAATTTGGTCTCGACCAGACACGTTACTTCCTGATGCGTGAAGTTCCTTTCGGCAATGACGGTGACTTTTCCCGGCGGGCTATGATCCATCGGATGAACGGCGATCTCGCGAATGATCTCGGCAATCTTTCACAGCGCGTGCTGTCGATGATTTTCAAGAACTGCTCCGGTGTGATGCCGGCACTTCCCGAAACAGCTGCGCCAGAAGACAGTGCGCTTCTGGATGCTGCCGATGCGATGCTGGATCAGGTTCGTGGTTTTATGGATGTCCAGTCCTTCCACGACGCGCTGCGTTCGATCTGGGAAGTGGTGTCCGATGCCAACAAATATGTCGACACCACCGCGCCATGGGGTCTGAAAAAGACCGACCCCGCCCGGATGGGTGAAGTTCTGGCCGTTCTGGCCGAAACCATCAGGCAGGCGGCAATACTGGTACAGCCTGTGATGCCTGACTCGGCGAGCAAGATCCTCGACCAGCTT